>JANOYK010000625.1:0-2647 GCA_031428855.1 Burkholderiales bacterium
TGTGGTGCGTATTGCGCGACCTGCACGCGGCCAGCCGCTTCACCGTGGTGCTGGTGACGCATGATTTGCGCGAAGCCACCTTCCTCGCCGACACCGTCTACGTGATGAGCAAGCGGCCCGGACGCATCCTCGCCAAAAAACAGATTGATCTGCTGCGCCCGCGTGACATTGACGTCACTTACAGCGAGCCGTTCTCGCACATCGTGCAGGAGTTGCGCGAGCACATCGGCATGATCCGCAAGTCGTAACACTTGATCCATCGCTGGCGATGGATGCCGCCCGTCTCAGGCAGTTCCCGGCAGCGTCGCCCCAACAATGACTCACGCAATCGTCCCGGCAACCCACCAGGCATTTGTCCGCGCCCATTCACCGGTCTCCCCGCCATGCAAGCCTTCGCCGAAAAACACGCACCGAGCCTGCTCACTGTGTCACTGCTCCTGCTGTGGGAATTGATCTGCCGCGTCTTCAAGGTCGATCCCTTCATCCTGCCGATGCCCACTGCAATCTGGGATGCGCTGATCGAATATCGCGGCCCGATCTGGGATCACGCGATGCAAACCCTGTGGACCACGATGGTCGGCTTCGCTATCGCTGTGCTGGTCGGCATCGTGCTCGGCTGCCTGCTCGGCTCCTCGCGTCTGATCTACCGTGCCTGCTACCCGCTGCTGGTCGGGTTCAACTCGGTCCCCAAGGCCGCGTTTGTGCCGATCCTGGTGGTGTGGTTCGGCATCGGCTCGGTGCCGGCCATCCTCACGGCGTTTCTGATTTCGTTTTTCCCGATTGTCGTCAACGTCGCCACCGGTCTGGCCACGCTCGAACCCGAACTCGAAGACGTGCTGCGCGCCCTCGGCGCAACCCGCGTCGAGATTTTGCGCAAGGTCGGCCTGCCACGCTCAATGCCGTTTTTCTTCGCGTCGCTCAAAGTCGCAATTACGCTCGCGTTCGTCGGCACCGTGATCTCGGAAATCAGCGCATCGAATTCGGGCATCGGCTACCTGATGATGAGCGCCAGCTCGTCACTCAAAACCGCGCTGATGTTCGCCGGCGTGATCGTGATCTCGGTGATGGCGATGGTGATGTACGAGTTGTTCGCCTGGATCGAGATGCGCATGACCGGCTGGGCGCATCGCGGGCAGCAGGCGAACGCATAGCGGTTCTACGCTGGCATCGCAACACTCAGTAATCTCGCATTGGGCACGATGTCCAATGGCACAGCAGCAGACGCGCCGGGTTTCGCACGCAAGCCCGGTGACCGCTTACCGGTGCGCAAGAAATTCCGCGAGGGTGAGCCCCACGTCTTTCGCAATTTAACGCAGCAAGACGGGCGAAATATCACGGCCCTTGTGAAACGGCACCGTCGTGTTCTTGCCATGCGCATTCCGGAACTGCTTGTGTGAGCCGCTTTGGCGCACTTCAACCAATCCGAGCGCAGTCAGAACAGCAACAACCTCACCCGGTTTGAGAACCGGAATGTTTCCCATCCCCTACGCGACAGCGACGTTCTGAACACCGACAAACTCGGACTCAAGTTCCGGCTCGCCATCTTCGAGAAGCATGGCAATGACCTCTTGAAGGTTGTGATTAAGTTCGTCGAGTGTTTCACCTTGAGAATGCGCGCCAGGAAATCCGGGGACAAACCCGACAAAAAATCTGGTCTGCGGGCAGCGTTCGATGACAGCCGAATAAGTTCTCATGCGCGCCTCCAATCAAGTGGGCAAGGGATTATCAACTTATCGCAGGCCGACAGCAATCGCAAAGCCCTGTGCTCAACCTGACGCCATAAAATTCCATTTCGCCGGAGAATGTCTCCAGGAGCCGCTCTCCGAAAGCACCGCCTTATGCACGCACCACCCGGTGATATTTTTTCTTGCCTGAACGCAGCATGATGGCACCGTCTTTCACATCCCCCACGCCGATCTTGCGGGTGTCGTCTGCCACCACCGCATCATTCACATAAGCGCCGCCCTGCTGCACCAGCCGCCGCGCTTCGCCTTTGGAGCCGGTGAGACCGCATTCGACAAACAAGTCGAGCACACCGATGCCGGCGCGCAAGCGCGCGCCATCGACCGTGGTGGACGGCACCGCACTCAAATCACCGCCGCCGCCAAAAGCGGCACGGGCGGCGGCACGCGCTTCATCCGCTGCGGTCGCGCCGTGGCACAGGCTGGCCGCTTCATACGCCAGCACTTCCTTGGAGGCGTTGAGGTCTGCGCCGGTGGCGCTGCCCAGGCGCGTCACATCCTCCATCGGCAAAAACGTGAACAGCGCGAGGAAGCGTTTGACATCGCGGTCGTCAGTGTTGATCCAGTATTGGTAGAAGTCGTACGGGCTGGTGCGCGCGGCATCGAGCCAG
The DNA here is from genome assembly GCA_031428855.1 of Burkholderiales bacterium. Lineage (GTDB taxonomy): Bacteria > Pseudomonadota > Gammaproteobacteria > Burkholderiales > JAEUOS01 > CANJDH01. Next base: position 2,354 of record JANOYK010000625.1, read on the forward strand.
ATCGCCCCTTGCGCGGTCTTGCCCATTTTTTCACCGCGTGCGGTGGTGAGCAGCGGAAAGGTGATGCAGTGCGCCTGTTTGGCGTGTTTGCGGCGGATCAGGTCGATGCCGGCCAGGATGTTGCTCCACTGGTCATCGCCGCCCATTTGCAGCACGCACTGGTGCTGCTCGAACAATTTGAGGTAATCGTAGGCCTGCAGCAACTGGTAGTTAAATTCGATGAACGACAGGCCTTCTTCACGTTCGAGCCGCGCGCGGTAGGCTTCGGCGCGCACCATTTCGTTGACACGGAAG
>JANOYK010000626.1:0-2657 GCA_031428855.1 Burkholderiales bacterium
ATTTAGCGCCAAGTATGCCAAGACGCATAACGAGCGCGCCGAGGCGCAAAGTTTCTGGAACGATTTTTTTGACGTGTTCGGCATCGAGCGCCGCCGGGTGGCCGCCTATGAAGCCAAGGTTGCCAAGCTCAACAAGAAAAACCCCGGGTTTGCCGATTTGTTTTGGCCCGGCGTGCTGCTGGTCGAGCACAAGAGCGCGGGGGAGAGCCTCGACATCGCGCATGAGCAGGCACTCGATTACTTCGTCAATCTCAAAGAGGGCGAACATCCGCGCTACATTGTTGCCTGCGACTTTCAACATTTCTGGTTGAAAGACCTCGACGAGGGCACCGAGCAGCGCTTCACGCTTAAGCAACTCTCAAGCAACGTTTCGCTGTTTGGTTTTTTGCGCGGCCAGCAAACCAGCCGCGTCAGCGCGCAAGACCCGGTCAACGACCGCGCAGTCAAGCAGTTGTCGCGCTTGCATGACGCGTTGCGGCGCGATGGCTATGCCGGCCACTGGCTGCAGTTGCTGCTGGTGCGGTTGCTGTTTTGCCTGTTCGCCGACCGCACCGGTCTGTTTGAACCTGCTGGCAAGTTTGCCGACTTGATCGAGAACGGCAGCCGCGCCGACGGCAGCGATCTGGGGCCAATGCTGCGCCAATTATTTGACGAATTGGATACCGAATTCGAGAAGCGTCAGAAGTCCGTTCCCGGCTGGCTCAAGGATTACCCCTACGTCAATGGCCGGCTGTTCGAAGAAAAAATCCGCACCCCCAGCTTCAATGGCGTAATGCGCGACCTTCTGCTCGACTGCTGCAATACCGACTGGAGCAAAATTTCCCCAGCGATTTTTGGCTCCATGTTTCAGCGCGTGATTGACCTGGAAGGAGTGGACGACGACAAAGACCTGCGGCGTGAGCTCGGTGCCCATTACACCAGCGAAGAGAACATTCTCAAGCTGATCGAGCCGCTGTTTCTCGACGAACTGCGCACTGAGTTTGAGATAGCGCGCCATAGCCAAAACAAACTGTTCGGGTTTCAGAAAAAGTTGCGCTCGCTGCACTTTCTTGATCCGGCTTGCGGCTGCGGAAATTTTCTGGTCATCACCTACCGCGAGTTGCGCAAGCTTGAACTCGACGTTCTCAATGCTGCGGTAAAAGCGTTTGGCACACACATCGCCAATCCATTCAAGGCCATCACCGTTAACGTCGATCAGTTCTCCGGCATCGAGATCGAGGAATTCCCGGCACGCGTCGCCCAGGTAGCCATGTGGTTGACCGATCATCAAATGAACCTGGAAGCGGGCCGGCTACTTGATAGCTGGCTGCCGCGTTTACCGCTCGAAAAATCAGCCAACATTCGCGTCGGCAATGCGCTTAATCTGGACTGGGCCGAGTTTTGCCCGCCCATGAATCTGCACTTCATCCTCGGCAATCCGCCGTTCATAGGCAAGCAGCACCAAACGCCACAGCAAAAGGAAGACCTTGAAAGAGTGCTGGCGACGACCACGGTGCGCAGCGGCGGCGTGCTCGATTACGTCGCCGCGTGGTACATCAAGGCGGCGCAATACCTCTCTGGCGAGAGTGCCGCCAGGGCGAATCAACGCAAGAGCGAATTTGTGACCGCCGCATTCTCCAGGGCCGAACAGGCCAACTTGCTCGAAGAGCCCAAACCTGCGCCTTACCGTAAAACCGCCGCCGACATTTTTGAACTAGCCGAAGCACAAGACCGCACCGCACGCGAACGCATCCGTGTGGCCTTTGTGTCCACCAACAGCATCTGCCAAGGCGAGCAAGTTGGCGTGCTGTGGGAGTGGATGCTGCGCGAGGGCATGCGCATCGAGTTTGCGCACCGCACCTTCCGCTGGAGCAACGACGCGCCGGGGCAAGCAGCGGTGCATTGCGTCATCATCGGTTTTGGCCTTGCTGCGCGCGTCGACAAATTGAAAACCCGCCGCTTGTTCGACTACCCCGAAGTGGAAGGTGCGCCGGTTGAAGGGAAAGCGAAAAACATCAATCCCTATCTGGTCGATGCACCCAACGTAGTGCTCGCCAACCGGCGCGAGCCGATCTGCGATGCGCCGCCGATCGTGTTCGGCTCGACGCCGCTGTCGATGCCGCTTACGGCTGGAGGGGCCGCCACTCCGATGCCGAGCGCGTAACGCTGCTGTTCGAGCGCTATGTGGTGTTGATTGCGGCGTGGAATGCCGAGCATGGCACGGCACCGGCAGCCTCGGACGAATCAGCCTGACAAATCAGATGGCAGGCCTGACAGCCGCCCCCACCAACGGTTTAGAAGAATATCTCCCCGGTGTGCAGTGTTCCGCCCACCAAAGATACGCCCGATCTAATCTTCCGAATCGGCTTCGTCCATCGCGCCCAGCAATTTGACCGCATCAGGCCCGGGCAATGCCTCAACCTTCTTCAATTCCCGCGTCATGGCACGCGTTCGCACCTCAGCGGCATCGATTGAATTCGCGGCAGCCTCCAATTGTTTTTTTGTCTTGGCTAACACATCGCCAAACCGGCCAAATTCCGTTTTGACCGCACCGAGAATTTGCCAGACCTCTGCCGACCGCTTTTGAATGGCAAGCGTCCGAAAACCTTGCTGAAAGGCAGTCACCAGCGCACTCAGTGTGGTCGGGCCCGCAACGGATACACGATAGTCGCGCTGCA
>JANOYK010000627.1:0-1923 GCA_031428855.1 Burkholderiales bacterium
GGCACGGCGCGTACTGTGACGGCGGCGGTTTTGTGCATGGCGGCATCTTTATGGTCAGACTGACCAGATTAGCACATGCGCGGGTCGCACCGCCTGCCAAGCCATCGCGTGGCCCGCTGTGCGCCGACGGTGGATTCCTGAACAGCCGTGGTGCAAGCCATTCTGGTTCATTTATCAGAGAGAGAAATTCATGACCCATCGCCGCAGTTTCATCACCGCGCTCGGTGCCGGTGCGCTCGCCGCACTCGGCGCAGGCGCACTCCATGCCCCGCTCGCCTCGTTTGCGCAACAGCCAAGCAATCCCGCCGGCGCGCCGGGAAAAATCTGGCGCGTCGGCCTGCTTCTCGAAACCAGCGCACAGGGCGAACAGGGCACGCGGGTGCTGCGCGGCTTGCAACAGGCGCTGCGCGAATTGGGCTACGTGGAGGGCAAAAATCTCGTCATCGAGGCGCGTTTCGCCGATCTCGACGCGCAGCGCCTGCAGAGCCACGCCGAGGCCCTGGCGCGCTTGCCGCTGGACGTGATCGTCGCCGCCAACACTACCGCCACCCACGCGGCGCAAAAAGCATCGGCCAGGCTGCCGATCGTGATGATCAATTCGGCCGACCCGGTACACAGCGGCTTTGCCAAATCGCTCGCCAAGCCGGGCGGCAACATCACGGGCCTCTCCACCATGTCGCCCGAGACCGGCACCAAGCTGCTCGAGATGCTGCTGGAAATCACCGCGGCCACCCACCCCAAACTGACGCGGGTGGCGGTGCTGATCGACCCGGCCAACTCCGGCAATGTGTTGCTGCTGCAGAACCTGCAGGCGGCGGCGCGCATCACGCGCAGCCGGCTGCTGCCGCTCGAAGTGCGCAATGAGGCTGATCTGGCGAACGCATTCGCCGCGATGAAACGCGAACGCAGCGAGGGCTTGATCCTGGCGCGCAATGGCGTGTTCGCGCAACTGGCGCGCCCGCTGGCCGAACGGGCTGCGCAACTGCGCCTGCCCAGCGCCAGCGGCAACCTCGATTTCACCGAAGCCGGCGGCCTGATGTCGTACTCGCCGCTCGCCACCGATTCGTACAAGCGGGTGGCCCTGTATGTGGAGCGCATCTTCAAGGGCGCCCGGCCGGGCGACCTGCCGATCGAGCAGCCGACCCGGTTTCAACTGGTGATCAACGGCAAGACCGCGAAAACCCTGGGCCTGAAAATTCCGCAATCCTTGCTGATCAGTGCCGAGCGGGTGATTGAATGAAGCAAATGAAAAGCCAGAAAGCGGCGCGGCCCATGCCCACGATGTCGAATCAATGCGGCCCAACAAAAACCCGCCGCAGCGGATTTAGTGGGCGGCGCGGGTCTCGAGCGTGGTAAGCCTCTCGCGCAGTTCGCGGATGATCAATTCGAGTTGGTCCAGCGTATGCCTGTGCTCGGCAAGCTCGGTAGCCGCGTCGGTTTCGTCGCGCTTCAGGCCGAGCACGGAATGCTCGACGCGGGTGAGGCGGCGGCGGATGTCGTCGAAGCCGCTTTGGATTCCTTTCTCGACGCCGTCCAGCCTGGTATCGACGGCACTGCGAAATGCCGCAATATCGTCGCGCATGATGCGCAGGTGTTCGGTGGTAAGGGGAGTAACGTTGTCGGTCACGGAGGATCTCCTGGCGGTGGATTGTAGAGTAGAGCGTGAATATTTACTATTCAGCCAACTCAGGCTGCCAACTCAGGCAATGCGTTAATGGTAGCGCCTGCGCCTCCATGCGTCAATCAATTAACTGTCATTACGTACATATATTAAACATTGCTCCCGATTCACGTAATCAGCCGGACACCGTTGGTACAAGCCATTGTTCATGGTATTTCAAAGAGAGGTTCAAATGAAGCATCGCCGCAGACTCCTGGTTGCCGCTGCAGCGCTCGCGCTCGCCCGGGCCGGCGCGGCGCTGG
>JANOYK010000628.1:0-2989 GCA_031428855.1 Burkholderiales bacterium
AGCCGCTCTGGAAGCGGCTCTCCGGGGTGTGGCCTTGTGTGCCATGCACATGCAGCGCGATCCGCTGACGATGCAGGATGACCCCCGCTATGCTGATGTGGTGGCCGAGGTGAGGCAGTTTCTGGCGCAGCGTATCGCCGCGTTCAAACAAGCGGGTGTGCCGCCCGATCAAATCATCGTCGACCCCGGCTTCGGATTTGGCAAAACGGTTGCGCACAATCTCTCGCTGTTGCGCCACCTCGATCAATTCACTGCGCTCGGCGTGCCGTTGCTGGCCGGCCTGTCGCGCAAGTCGACGATCGGCCGCATCACCGGGCGGGATGATCCGAAAGAGCGCGTATACGGCAGCGTCGCCGCTGCCCTGATTGCCGCGCAAAACGGTGCGACAATTCTGCGCGTTCATGATGTGGCGGCGACACGCGATGCACTGGCGGTGTGGCAGGCCACGCAATCGGCCTGATGTCCGCACTGCATTCATATCACCCGCACGGCAGACGCACGGCACACGCACCCGACACGCACCCGACACGCACACCGGACACCCCATGACAAGAAAATATTTTGGCACCGATGGCATTCGCGGCAGAGTGGGCGAAGCTCCCATCACACCTGACTTCGCGCTGCGCCTGGGCTACGCTGCCGGGCGCGTGCTCGCGGGCCAATCGATGCGTGAAGCCGAGCGGCGGCACTCCGCGCGCCGGCCCGAGCGCCCCGCCGTGGTGATCGGCAAAGACACGCGTGTGTCAGGCTACATGCTCGAAGCCGCGCTCGAATCCGGCTTCGCTGCCGCCGGGGTTGATGTGATGCTGGTCGGTCCGATGCCGACACCTGCTGTCGCCTACCTCGCGCGCGTGCTGCGCGCCTCGGCCGGGGTGGTCATCAGCGCCAGTCACAATCCGTATCACGACAACGGCATCAAGTTTTTTTCCGGCAAGGGTCTCAAGCTGCCGGACGCGGTGGAACTGGAGATCGAGGCCGAACTCGACCGCCCGATGGGCTGCGTTGATTCAAGCGCGCTCGGCAAGGCGCGCCGCATCGACGATGCCGATGGCCGTTACATCGAATTTTGCAAAGGCACGTTTCCGGCCGAGCTCGATCTGGGCGGCATGAAGCTGGTGGTCGACTGCGCCCACGGCGCTGCCTATCACATCGCGCCGCGCCTGCTCGGTGAATTGGGTGCTACCGTGGTCACCATCGGCGCACACCCGGACGGCTTCAACATCAACGAACAATTTGGCGCGACCCATCCGCAGGCGCTCGCCGCCGCCGTCACCGCCAACAAGGCCGACCTCGGCATTGCGCTTGACGGCGACGCTGACCGCCTCATCATGTGCGATGCCAATGGTCGGCTCTACGACGGTGACGAACTGCTCTACCTGATCGTGCGCGAGCGCGCCACACGCGGCGTGGTCAAGGGCGTCGCGGGCACGCTCATGACCAACCTCGCGCTGGAGCAGGCATTGGCAAAGCGCGGCATCGCCTTTGGCCGCGCCAAAGTCGGCGACCGCTACGTGCTCGAAATGCTGCACGAAAACGGCTGGCTCTACGGCGGCGAAAACTCCGGCCACATCCTCTGCCTCGACTGCCACACCACCGGCGACGGCCTGATCTCCGCGCTACAGGTGCTGGCTGCATTGGCGAAGTCCAATCAATCACTGGCTGAGGCCGGGGCAGAGTTGACCCTGTTTCCGCAAGTGCTCAAAAACGTGCGCTTGACGGACAAGACCTCGTGGCAAAGCAATACGGCACTGCAGGCCGCAGTGAAGGACGCTGAAGCCAAACTCGCAGGCCGTGGCCGCGTGCTGCTGCGGCCCTCGGGCACCGAGCCAGTGCTGCGCGTGATGGTGGAAGGGCAGGATGCAGCGCTGGTGGAAGCGCTGGCGCTTGACATTGCCCGTGTTGCCAGTATGTGAATGGCGTTTTTTTGAACCGCCAATGCGTAAAATCGGCATACGTCATTCGTGAAGGAGCCCTCCGTGTTCGCCGCCATCCGGGAAGATATCAACAGCGTGTTTGACCGCGACCCCGCCGCCCGTTCGGTGTGGGAGGTCATCACCTGTTATCCCGGCTTTCACGCACGGCTGGTACACCGGGTGGCGAACTGGTTCTGGCGGCACGGCTTTAAATGGCTCGGACGATTCATTTCCCATCTGGGGCGTTGGTTCACCGGCATCGAGATTCATCCGGGCGCGACGATTGGCCGGCGTTTTTTTATCGATCACGGCATGGGCGTGGTGATCGGCGAGACCGCCGAGATTGGCGATGACGTGACGCTGTATCACGGCGTGACCCTGGGCGGCACCTCGTGGAACAAGGGCAAGCGCCATCCGACGCTGAAAGACCGCGTGGTGGTGGGGGCAGGGGCCAAGGTGCTCGGGCCAATCACGATTCATGAAGAAGGCAAAATCGGCTCGAACGCGGTGGTGGTCAAAGACGTGCCGCCGGGGGCAACGGCGGTCGGCATTCCGGCGCGCATCATCGAAGGCGAGGCCGCCACAAAACGCGAGGAGCATGCGGCCAAGCTCGGCTTCTCGGCCTACGCCGTGACCGGCAACGAAGACGACCCGCTCGCCAAGGCGCTCAACGGCCTGCTCGACCACGGCGCGGCGACCGATCACAAAGTTGAGTTGCTGCTGGCGCGCATCGAGCAGCTTGATGCCGAACTCAAACGGCGCGACGCCGCCGCAGGCAGCGAAGACAAGGTGATTGCCCAGGCCTTTGGCGCGCGCCCGAAAAACGTCGTCAACGGCTGACACCGCCAACTCCGCCGATTCCGAGTGTCGGTTGAAACCGTTGGGGGACAACGGTTTCCGGGTGTTTACTCCCGTACCAACTATTAAAAAACCATCATGACAAGCCACAGCGCTGCCCATTATTTCCTCGAAGGCCTGGTTGAGATTGGCATCGAGCACCTGTTTTGCAATTTCGGCACTGACCATGCCTCGCTGATTGAAGAACTGGCGCGCTGGGACAGTGCAGGGCGCGCCCA
>JANOYK010000629.1:0-1652 GCA_031428855.1 Burkholderiales bacterium
TGGCGGGTGATCCACATTCTCAAACTGGCCGGCAACGGCGTTCCTCAAGCCTGGTTGTCGGTCGAAGATGCGGCGCTGCACTACGCGGCCGGCGAGGTCACGTGGGAAGCGGGCCAGCCGATTGCCACGCTGCACGGCGGCACCAACGCGGTCTCGGGCCGCCGCTCGGAGCTCACCGTCAATTCGATTTTTGGCGTATCCGGCTTCGGCAAGGTCAATCCGTTTGACATCGTGCCGCTGCTCACCAACGACAAATTGTTCCGCCGCGACCGCAACATTTGCGGCTACTGTGGCGATCATCATCACCCTGGTGATCTTGAGCGTGAACACATCGTGCCGCTGTCGCGCGGCGGGCGTGACACCTGGATGAACGTGGTGGCCAGCTGCCGCCCGTGCAACCAGCACAAAGGTGCCAAGCTGCCGCACGAAGCGCACATGCCGCTGATCTACGCGCCCTACACGCCGAGCCTGTGGGAAGACATGATCCTGCGCAACCGCCGCATTCTCGCCGACCAGATGGAATTTTTGTCGGCCAATCTGCCGCGCACATCGCGGCTGACGGTGTGACACCGGGCAGACTTGCCCGGTGCCGTCCTGCAACACCCCGCCAGCAATTTCTGCTTACTTCGCCGCCTCACCCTTGAGCAGCGCATAACCGCGCTTGGCCTTGCTGCGCGGCTCTTCCTTGATTTTTAGATCGCGCATCAACAGGTGCGCGAGGTACTGCAACTCGCGCAGATGACCCTGTTTGAGTTCGATCTCAATCTCACTGATGCGCCCGGTTTTGCCACCTGCCAGAATACGGCCGTGATCGAACGCAATCTCGGCGACAAAATCAGGCGCGTAACGCGGAAACGGTTTGACCAGCCACACATCGCGCGTGAAGACGACGCGGAACACCGGCACCAGCCGGTCCGCGCCGCCCGCCGCCTTGAGCGCGGCCTTGAGCGGTGTATCGGCCAGTTGGTCCAGTTCGAGCGCCTGTTTGGCCACCGGCATTTCCCACTCGCGCCGGATCGAGATGCCGTCGCCCTTGCCCTCGGCGTCATCAAACGACGCCTTCAGCGTCTGCACCCAATGGCGGTCGATGCGGCGCAGACGCAGCGCGATGCGCTGGCGGCGCAGTGCATAGTCCGGTGTATCAAAATAAATGTTGGCGAGTTTTTTGCGCGCGTACGGCATGCCTGCCACCGGATGCTCCAGCACCACATGTTTGCGCAGCGCCGCCGCATGCTGTGCGCCGCAAGCGAGTTTGATTTCAATTTCCTGCGTTTCGGCGCTCATCTTTTAAAATCCACTGCATGAAAAATCTTGATGCCATTTTGCCCGAACTGGTGCCGCTCACCGCGCAGCCAGCCACGCTCCATGCGGCGCCACCTGATTCGATAGCGGTGCCGCCTGCGCAGTTGACACTGCTGCAGTCGCCGCGCCCGGCAGCCGCGCAGGCGCTGCACCACGCCAGCGCACGCGAGGGCGCTCGCACGCTGCGCCAATCCAAAATCCGCGAAGTCGCCAACGCCGGCATGGGGCGCGAAGGCGTGCTGCCGTTCTGGTTCGGCGAACCGGATGAAGTGACGCCGCAATTCATCCGCGATGCCGCCATTGCCTCGCTCAACGCGGGCGAGACTTTTTACACACAGAGCTTCGGCATT
>JANOYK010000630.1:0-3912 GCA_031428855.1 Burkholderiales bacterium
GCCAAAGTGGAATGCAATGATGGAATTGTTATGCGTTCAGCCTGATTGCGCAAGCCCGGAACCTAAGTGTGACCGGATATCGGGAGGCGTGCCGCCGCCAGTATCCCGGCCCAGGCCAGACACAGAAAACCAAAGCAGAAAACAAAAAGCCCCCACTCACGCAGGGGCTCCGTCGAAACATGCGGCGTGCAGGCCTCGCATGAATGGGACGACATCGTCCGGCACGAAGCGGCCGGACGATCTTCCTTACTTCTTCTTGGCTGGCGCTGCCTTGGCGTCCTTGGCGGGTGCCTTGGCATCCTTGGCCGGGGCCTTGCCATCCTTGCCGCCAGCTTTGGCGTCCTTGCCTGCTGCTGCTGCGTCAGCCGGCGCTTTTTGCGCGCTGGCCGGCACGTCGGCTGCGGACGGTGCATCGGCTGCCGCCACTTCTTCTTCAACGCCGCGCACCACCGCATTGGCCACCACCGGGTTGTCGTTGCCGTGAACCAGCGGACGCACGCCAGCGGGCAAGGTGACTTCTTTGAGGTGGATCGAATGGCCGGTCGCCAGATCCTTCAAGTCGACCACAATGAACTCGGGCAGGTCTTTGGGCAAACAGGCGATTTCGAGATCGTTCATCACGTGCGAAATCAACGCGCCCGAGAGTTTGAAGGCCGGCGAGAGTTCGGTGTTGATGAAGTGCAGCGGCACTTTCATGTGGATTTCGCGGTTGGCGTCGACGCGCTGGAAATCGATGTGCTGAATCTGCTGCTTGAACGCGTGCATCTGGTAATCGCGCAGCAACACCGGCTGCACTGCACCGTCAAGTTTCAGGTCGAGGATCGAGGCGTGAAACGCTTCCTTGCGCATCGCATGGAACAGCGGATTGTGCTCAATCTCGATTTGCGCGGCAGGCTTGTTCTCGCCGCCGTAAACGATACCGGGGACAAACCCGGCGTTACGCAGACGGCGGCTCGCACCCGTGCCCTGCAATGTGCGTGTGGTTGCTACGACTTCAATTTTCATGTGAATCTCCAGTGATTCCCCAGATTGCCGTCAGTGCTGCTGGTGTGGTCAGGGTTGCTGCCGTAACTGAAATAGCTGGCGCACCCTGTCACCGCTTGCGTCACCGCAGGCACAGGCATCCGCGACCAGATGCCTGGGGGAGTTGAACAAATTATTCGATAAACAGGCTGCTTACCGAATCCTCGGAATTGATGCGGCGGATCGTCTCCGCCAGCAGTTCGGCCACCGAGAGCTGCCGGATTTTGGAACAGGCGCGCGCATCGTCGCGCAGCGCGATGGTGTCGGTGACGACCAGTTCGTCGAGCACCGATGCGTTGATTTTTTGCACCGCATTGCCCGACAGCACCGGGTGGGTGCAGTAGGCCATGACCTTGGTCGCGCCGCGCTCCTTGAGCACTTCGGCGGCCTTGCACAGCGTGCCGGCGGTATCGACCATGTCGTCCATGATGACGCAGGTGCGGCCATCGATCTCGCCAATCACGTGCATCACCTCGGACACATTGGCCTTGGGGCGGCGCTTGTCGATGATGGCGAGATCACTTTCCAGCCGCTTGGCGAGCGCGCGCGCGCGCACCACACCGCCGACGTCGGGTGACACCACCACCAGGTCCTGGTAGTTGTGCTTCCACACGTCGGAGAGCAAAATCGGCGCGGCGTAAATATTGTCGACCGGCACGTCGAAAAACCCCTGAATCTGGTCGGCGTGCAGATCCATCGTCAGCACCCGGTCCACGCCGGCGGCTTCGAGCATGTTGGCCACCACCTTGGCCGAAATTGCGACGCGCGCCGAGCGCGGGCGGCGGTCTTGGCGGGCATAGCCGAAATAGGGAATTGCAGCGGTGATGCGGGCGGCGGAGGAGCGCTTCAACGCATCCGTCATCACCAGAATTTCCATCAGGTTGTCGTTGGTCGGCATCGAGGTGGACTGCAGGATGAACACATCCTTGCCGCGCACGTTTTCGAGCAACTCGACATTGACCTCGCCGTCGGAGAACTTGGCGACCACTGCGCGGCCGAGCGGCATGCTCAGACGGCGTGCCACGTCCTTGGCCAGCAGCGGATTGGCGTTGCCAGTGAAAATCATCAAGTTCGCGTTGGACACGGCAAACCCGCTTTACAAAAAGGGAATGGGGGCGCGGAACATACGCCGGACACTGAGTCGAAAATGCGTCAAAAAAATGGCGGCTACTGCGGATGCTGCGAAGCCAACGGATGGCTGGGGAGGAAGGATTCGAACCTTCGCATGCCGGAATCAAAATCCGGTGCCTTAACCAGCTTGGCGACTCCCCATCCGGTACTGCGTAAAACTGAAACAGATTGCGGCTGCGCCGCACTACAAACGCACTACAACTTATCACCGGCAACATCGTGCAACGGGTGGCGGCTCAACCCTCGCGCCACAAATCCGCCAATCCCGGCCGGGCGCTGCGCACACACCGCCTGCGCCGCTTCCTCACTGCCAAAACCAGCAAACACACATGCGCCAGAACCGGTCATGCGCGCGCTGATTGATGCCACTGAACCCGCCGCCGTTGAATCAACCGCAGCAGCTTTCACACACGCGCTGCGCAGCCATTCGATCAACTGCCCGATTTCCGGATATGCCGTCTCTGCCACCGGCTGCAAATCGTTGCGGAACGCGGGTTCCGGAAACCAGATTTGTCCACCGGCAGAAAAGTCCGCTATTTTGACAGATTTGGCATTTCTGGTCAATTGCGGCGACGCAAAAATTGCAGCGGTCGGCACGCTCACCGGTGGTATGACAACCACATACCAGAGCGGCGGCAGATTGACCGGCTCCAGACGCTCCCCCACTCCCTGGGCAAAGGCAGTTTGTCCAAACACAAAAAACGGCACGTCCGCGCCCAAGGTGAGCGCCAGCGCCATCAACTGTTGCTGCGAATAGTGCAGGCCCCAGAGCCGGTTCAGCGCCAGCAGCACGGTGGCTGCATCGGAGCTGCCGCCGCCCAAGCCGCCACCCAGCGGAATGCGTTTTTCGAGCGTCAGGTCTGCGCCCTGCAAAGTGCCGCTATGGTGCTTAAGCAGTTGCGCTGCGCGCACGGCAAGATCATGTTCAGGAGGCACGTCTGCCACCGCATTGACACGCCGGATCACACCGTCAGCGCGGGTTTCAATCGTGAGTGTGTCGCCAACATCAATCAGCTGGAATACGCTTTCGAGCAGGTGGTAGCCATCGGCGCGCCGCCCGGTCACGTGCAAAAAAAGATTGAGCTTGGCCGGGGCGAAGTAAGTGGTGCTCATGGCTTTATGCGCATGACGGTAAGCTCATGGCGGCAACACGCGCGCGGTGGCTCCACGCGTCTCCACCATCAGCCGCACTATCGCCAACGCCTGCGCTGCAAACAGCGTCAGCCAGGCCGCGTAGTAGCCGGCCGCGTCGTAACGGCCGGTGCCGTCACCGGTGCTCGCCACCGGCCACAAATTGAGCACGCCGCCGATGCCCCATTGCAGCAAAAACGCCGTGCCAAACGCGAGCAGGTTGAGACTGGTGTTGACGCGCCCGGTGAGCGCGGGTGGAAAATGCCGCGCCAGCAAGCTGAATGCCAGCAACAGCGCGTTGGCCCCGAACGAATACAAGCCCCAGGCCAGATGCGGCAGCGTCGCTGGTGCGATCATCAGCCAGCCCTGCGCCGCCAGCGCGATCAGGCAGTAGGCGGCAAGCGTGCGCTCGACCGGCACGCCGCGCCGCTCGAGCCAATCGCCGAGCACGCCCGCAATCAAAAAACCGGCGGTCATGCCGAGGTTGAAGCTGAACAGCACATTGCCAATCGCAATCTTGTCTTGCATGCCGGCCACGTCGCGCATCCAGGTCGCCGCCCACAGGCTTTGAAACGCCAGCATGCTGCCCAGCGTGAGCATCACCGCCAGACCCACGGTCCAGAAATA
>JANOYK010000631.1:0-2278 GCA_031428855.1 Burkholderiales bacterium
CTCCAGGCCGGCTTGCCGGGAATCATGGCGCGCAGTTGCGGCGCGCGGATGTAAGTCGATTGCACGCGCTGGATCACGGCGGCGCCTTCGAGGCGCGTGCCCATCGCCGTGCGCACCATGGAGCTGCCGCCATCACACCCCACCAGATAGCGCGCCTGGATCGCACGCGTGACGCCAGTATCGAGATCAAGCAGTTCAGCGCGCACGCCATCGGCATCCTGCGTCAAGCCAGTCACCTGAGTGCGGTTGAGCAACGTGACGCCGGGCAGCGCTGCCGTGTGTTCGAGCAAAATCGGTTCGAGAAACAGTTGGTTGATGCGGTGCGGCGGCTCGGGTGTGGGCCACCAGCCATCGGGGCCGCTGGTATCGGTGTAGCGGTCACGCCGGCACGGAATCGGGATGCGTGTCAGTTCGATGCCCGTCACCGACGTGCGAAACACCGCATCGTTGGGGTAATCCTCGGGCAAGCCGGCATGGCGCAGCTTGTGGGCCACGCCAAGCCGCCGGAACTGCTCCATGCTGCGCGCGGCCACATGGTTGCATTTGACGCTGGGCGGTTCCGCATAGCGGCGCATTTCGGCAAGCGTGACCTTGAGGCCCGAGGCCGCCAGGCTCATCGCCAGCGTCAGGCCGACCGGCCCAGCGCCCACCACCAGCACATCGGCGTCGAAGTGTTGCGTCATGCGTCACTCAAGCTTGATGCCGGCATTCTTGATGACCTGCGCCCACTTCACAATCTCGGACTTGATATAGACCTCGAACGATTCCGGCGAGCCGGGCGACGGCGGATCAGCACCGGCAGTGCGCATGCTGCTCTTGAACCCTTCATCGCCGAGTGCGGCGGTGATCTCGGCGTTGAGCCGCGCCACCACCGGCGCCGGTGTACCCGCCGGTGCCACCATCCCGAACCAGCCGATCGACTCAAAACCAGCAAGGTCGATTTCCGCCACCGTGGGCACGTCAGGCAATTGCGGCAGGCGTTTGGCGCTGGTCACCGCGTAGGCCACCAAGCGCCCCGAGCGGATGTGCTGCATCGCCGACGGCATGTCAGCCACCGCCAACGACACCTGGCCGCCCATCACATCAACCACCGCCGGGGCCGAACCTCGATACGCCACCTCATTGAATTTGACCCCGGCCATCTGCGCGAACAGTTGCGAGGTGAGGTGCATGGCGGTGCCATTACCACCATGCGCCATCGACAATTTTCCCGGTTGGGCGCGCGCCAGTGCCATCAGCTCACGCTGCGATTTTGCCGCCACGCCGGGATGGCCGACGATCACAAACGGAATCGCCACCAGCAGACTGACCGGCTTGAAATCCTTGACCGGATCAAACGGCATGTTCGGATACAGGCTGACGTTGGCCGAGAGACCGCCGGCAGCGCCCACGCCCAGCGTGTAGCCATCAGGCGCGGCCTTGGCGACCAGCGCGAGGCCGATGTTGCCGCCCGCCCCCGGCCGGTTTTCCACCAGCACCTGCTGCGTCATTTTTTCGGTCAGGCGCGTCGCCAGCAATCGTGCCACCACGTCGGTGCTGCCGCCCGGCGGAAAGGTAACGATGATGCGCACCGGTTTGTTCGGGTAATCGCTTGGGGTCTGGGCTTGCGTAGCGCCCATCGCCATTGCCATGCCCACGGCGGCTGCGCAACCCCACAATGCAATTCTGAGTCCACTCATGATGGTTTTTGCTCCTCACTTGAAGTCTGGCTGAACGCGCCCGTTGTACTGCTCCGTGCGCCGCTCATTGCGCAGCTGAATGCGCCGCTAACTGCACAGTGCCTTGATGTCTTCCGGCACCGGGATCGCCTTGATGCGCTCCGGATCATCCGGGTGCTTGATGACGAAGGCGCGCACCTCCGTGCCTTCACAAATCAACGTATCACCGCGCGTAATGACATGCTTGTGAACGAAAGTTTTGTTGCGCCACTCCTGCACGCTGGTGGCGACCTGAATCGTCTGGCCATACTTGGCTGGCGCCACAAAGCGGGTGTGAATCTCCAGCAAGGGCGTGCCGGTGATGCCGGTGGTCTTGACCAGCTCACTCCAGATTGGCACGCCGCAGGCGACGAAAAAATTGAGCGAGGAGGCGTCCATCCAGCGCGAGAAATTGGGGAAGAACACGATCCCGGCGGGATCGCAATCGCCGAAATTGACCAGGACGCTGGTGGTGACGATGCGGCTCATGACGAATTCGCTTTCAGGTTTTCTTCAGAGTTGTTTCAGGACTGCTTCGACGTTGTTGCGATGCTGTTGCGATGCTGTTGCGAGGCTGCTGC
>JANOYK010000632.1:0-3943 GCA_031428855.1 Burkholderiales bacterium
ACAACTGCGTCTCCGTTGGTGATCACTACTTCAAGTGTTGATGGAACAACCGCGCTGGTGAATGGCACCTCATACAACGTGCAGATTCGAGCAGTTAACGCTGTTGGTAGTGGTACTGCAACAGCAACTACTGCAGCCACACCACGCACGACACCTGGTGCACCAACGACACCTGGTGCGCCAACGACACCTGGTGCGCCAGCGACCCCTGTGGCACCAGCAACACCTGCCGCTCCGCCAGTCCCGGCCGCAGGGGCAGCACCCGATCCGCGCCCCGGCGGCTGATCCGCAGCAGCACCCCCGGAGCCTCTCCGGGGAAACCGCAAGGAAACACCAGGAAAATGTTGATGAAACGCCAGTACAAAATTGCCGCGATTCAAACTGTCTCAAACCATGTCGTTGCCGACAACCTCAAGGCGGCAGGTGAATTGATCGCGCGCGCTGCCGGTGATGGCGCGCAGCTGATCGCGCTGCCGGAATACTTTTGCATCATGGGCCAGAAAGAAACCGACAAGGTGGATGCCCGCGAGCCATTCGCGGCGGGCGGTGCCGCCGGCAACAGCCCCAGCCACAGCCACAGCAGCCAAAACGGTAACAACGGCAACGCCAGCCCGATCCAGGATTTTTTGGCCAGCGCCGCTGCGTGCCACAAGGTGTGGCTGGTGGGGGGCACCATTCCAATTGACTGCGGATCGAGCGAGAAAATTCTCAACACCTCGCTGGTGTTCAACAGTGAGGGCGAGTGCGTCGCGCGTTACGACAAGATTCACCTGTTCGGCTTTCGCAAAACTCATGACGATGGCCGCGTCGAGCAGTTCGATGAATCACGCACCATCCGCCACGGCACCAACGCGCCGGTGACGCTCGACTCCCCGTTTGGCAAGCTCGGGCTGTCGGTCTGTTACGACCTGCGCTTTCCCGAAATGTATCGCGCGCTGTCGCCCAAAGAGGCCCCGTGCGATGTGATTTTGGTGCCGTCCGCATTTACGGCAACCACCGGAAAAGCGCACTGGGAGCCACTCTTGCGATCACGCGCGATTGAAAACCTGGCATACGTAGCAGCCCCGGCACAAGGCGGCAAGCACAGCAGCGGCCGGCGCACCCATGGCCACAGCATGCTGATTGATCCGTGGGGTGTGGTCATCGCCGAGAAAACCGATGAAGGCGCGGGAGTGGTGATGGGCGAAATCAACCTCGATCTGATCGCTGAACACCGCGCCTCGTTACCCGCGCTCGAACACCGCACGCTGTAGCCATAGCGGCTCTGGCGCACTGTCTGCGGTCCAGTCTCAGCCTGCACAAACCCTCTATGCGTCACCCCTGGCGCACTACAATCGCCCCCACACCTTCACCGAGCCCATCATGCAAATCGTTACTCCCGATATCAGCGCCATCGCCCTCGCCGAAGCGCAGCTTCTCACTCCGTATAACCTGACCCAAAGCGACATCCGCAGCGTGCTCGATGTGATGGGGTCACGCCAGATCGATTACGCCGACCTCTACTTTCAATACGCACGCTCGGAAGGCTGGAGCCTCGAAGAAGGCATCGTCAAGAGCGGCAGTTTC
This sequence comes from Burkholderiales bacterium, assembly GCA_031428855.1. Lineage (GTDB taxonomy): Bacteria > Pseudomonadota > Gammaproteobacteria > Burkholderiales > JAEUOS01 > CANJDH01. Next base: position 1,567 of record JANOYK010000632.1, read on the forward strand.
AACATCGAAGAAGGCGTTGGCGTGCGTGCGGTGAGCGGCGACAAAACCGCGTTTGCCTACTCCGACGACATCTCCTTGCAGGCGCTGCGCGATGCGGCCGATGCCACTGCCGCCATCTCGCGCCAGGGGCAGTCGCGCGTGGTGAAAACCAGCGGCGCGGGTGCCACTGCGGGCAGCTTTGCGGGTAGCCGCGCCAACGCCGCTGCGGGCAAAACCACCGCCGCTGCCAAACGTCGCGCCACCATGCGCCAGCTCTACGCCGCGCAAGACCCGCTCGCCACGCTCGATGCCGACGCCAAAGTCACGCTGCTGGAGCGCGCCGAAAAAATGGCGCGTGCCATCGACCCGCGCGTGGTGCAGGTGATGGCCTCACTCGGCGGCACCTACGAAGTGATTCTGATCGCACGCGGCGACGGCACCGTGGCCGCCGATGTGCGCCCGCTGGTGCGCTGCTCGCTCACCGTCGTGGTCGAGCAGGATGGCCGCCGCGAAACCGGCTCGTCCGGCGGCGGCGGGCGCTTTGGCTACGCCTATTTCACCGATGCGCAACTGAAGGAGTATGCCGAACAAGCGGTGCATGCCGCCCTCACCAACCTGCATGCCGATGCCGCGCCTGCGGGGAGCATGACGGTAGTGCTTGGTAACGGCTGGCCCGGCATTCTGCTGCACGAGGCGATTGGCCACGGCCTGGAGGGCGACTTCAACCGCAAAGGCTCATCTGCGTTCTCAGGGCGGGTCGGGCAGCGCGTCGCCGCCAAAGGCGTCACGGTGGTTGACGACGGCACCATCAAGGACCGGCGCGGTTCACTGAACGTTGATGACGAAGGCAACCGCACCCAGTGCACCACGCTGATTGAAGACGGCATCCTCAAGGGCTACCTGCAGGATGCCATGAACGCGCGCCTGATGAAGGTCGCCCCGACCGGCAATGGCCGCCGCGAATCGTTCGCCCACGTGCCGATGCCGCGCATGACCAACACCTACATGTTGAACGGCGACAAGGCCCCGGAAGAGATCATCCGCTCGGTCAAGAAGGGCCTCTACGCCAAAAATTTTGGCGGCGGGCAAGTCGATATCACCAGCGGCAAGTTTGTGTTCTCGGCAAGCGAGGCCTACCTGATTGAAGACGGCAAGATCACGCGCCCGGTCAAAGGCGCCACCCTGATCGGCAACGGCCCCGATGCACTCACGCGCGTCAAGATGATCGGCAACGACATGAAGCTCGACGCCGGCGTCGGTACCTGCGGCAAGGACGGCCAGAGCGTGCCGGTGGGCGTGGGGCAGCCAACGCTGCGGATTGATGGCCTGACTGTGGGTGGTACGGCGGGCTGACCACGGCAGGGGCTGCGGCAGAAACCGCAGCGATTGCATTGTTCGGCTCCCCGGAGAATCGCTCTGGGAGCGGCTGTTAATCGATCAACTCTTTAAGACCGGCTCACACCAAGGCTATTAGGCCGGTGCGGTTGCGTCAAACTCCCGCCGCATGACCATCCTTGCGCGCATCCGATGCGGCGATGTAGCCGGTGAACGCGCCCTCTTCTTCGAGCCGCCAGGCGAACTGGCCTGAGCCGAAATCCATGTAGGGGTCGTTGAGCGTGGCGATGTCGTGGCCGCGCGCTTGCAGGGCTTTGAGCGTATCGGGCCGCACGCTGTATTCGGAGTTGATCTTCATGCCACCTGCCACGCGCCAACGCGGGCCGTCGCAGGCGGCTTGCGGGTTTTGTTTGTAGTCGAGCATGCGGATCAGGGTTTGAATGTGGCCCTGCGGCTGCATGTTGCCGCCCATTACGCCGAAGCTCATTTGCGGCCGCGTTTGGCCACCTTCATCCTTGGTCAGAAACGCCGGGATGATGGTGTGGAACGGGCGCTTGTTGGGGCCAACCTGGTTCGGATGGCCCTCGGTCAACACGAAGCCCGCGCCACGATTTTGCAGACTGATGCCGCCGGGGGCGACCAGGCCGGAGCCAAAGCCCATGTAGTTGCTCTGGATGAAGCTGACCATCATGCCGTTCTCGTCGGCGGTGGTGAGGTAGATGGTGCCGCCCTTGTCCGGTGTGCCGGCTTTGAAATCAATCGCGCGCGCCGGGTCGATCAGCTTGGAGCGCTGCTTGAGATAGGCATCGTCGAGCAAATGTTCAGTGGTGACGCGGGTCATGAAGCGCCCGTCGGCGACGTAGGCATTGATGTCGGCAAAGGCGAGCTTCATCGCTTCGATTTGCAGATGCAGACTCTCGGGGCCATCGGCATCGAGCGCGGCCAGATCATAGTGCTCCAGCATGCCGAGCGCCATCAAGGCGGCAATGCCCTGGCCGTTGGGCGGCAGCTCGTGCAGGGTGTAGCCGCGATAATTTTTCTGGATCGGCGTGACCCAGTCGCA
>JANOYK010000633.1:0-7113 GCA_031428855.1 Burkholderiales bacterium
TCACTGACGATCAGCCCGCCCGCCGCGATGCGGTGCGCCAGATCGCGGTTGCGCGCCGGATACACGATGTCGGCACCGGTGCCGATCACGGCAATCGTGGAGCCGGCCCCGGTGAGACCGCCGATGTGGGCGGCGGTGTCGATGCCGAGCGCCATGCCGCTGACGACACACAGACCGGCGCGGCTCAATGCCGCTGCAAAGCTCTCGGCATTAGCGATGCCCTGCGCGGTGGCGTTGCGGCTGCCGACAATCGCGATAGCGGGCCGGCCGAGCAATGCGCGCCGGCCTTTGAGATACAGCAACGGCGGCGGGTCGGCCGTATCGAGCAGGGCGCGCGGGTAATCGGCGTCGGCCAGGGTGACGAGATGGTTTTCCGGGGCTTCAAGCCAGACCAGGGCACGCTCTACCGCTGCATTGATTGCGGCGTCGTGCAGCGCCGCACGCACGCGCTCCGCCTGCGCGTCACCTGCCGCGCGTGCCAGCTCGGTGCGTGCGGCGGCAAACACCTGCGCAGGCAGGCCAAATACGCCGAGCAGTTTTCGGATGGCGCTGTCACCGGTGCCGGGAATCAGGCACAGACGCAGCCAATCGGCGGTGGAAGAGTCGTTGCTCGACATGGGATGACGGCGGTGCTGGTGACACCGCAAACGCAGATCAGAAAAGAACAGGGCGCGGGATAAGGCTGCCGCGCCCTGTTGATTCCAGCCAAGGGGGGTTCAGGGCTTGCGCGCGATATCCCCGGCTTGAATTGGCACGGCGGCGCTCATCACCAGCGCATACGATACTTTGTCGAATACGCGGAACACGAACACCAGGCCGTTGCGCTCGTCCGGCAGCTTCACGGTGCTGTCCGAGCGCCGCAGCACATCGGTGCGGTCACGCACCACCGCGCCGTCGCGGTACAGCGCCAGCACATGGCCCAGCTCCAAGCCGTCACGCTTGCCTTTGGAGATCGCCACAATCTGGTTTCGGCCAGCCTCGTTGACACCGCCATAGGTGGACAGCACACGCGCGCGCACATCCGACGCAGGCGCGCGCGGCGTGTAGTTGAGCAGCGGCGGCGGGGCGGCTGGTATGAGCCGGTCTCCCGCGCCGATTTCCTGCTTGGAGTCGGTGATACGGAATGTCATCGGACTGGACTTGCGCTCGAACTCCGCAGATCCCAGAAATATGGCTTCAAAACCCAGCGCCTCTTTGGTATCCGGATCAATGAATGCCTTGCCGGGCCGGTAAATCTGCCATACCTTGATGTTGTCGGGGACGTTGCCAGACACATAGGCCAAATCGCTCTTGCCCAGATAGACCCGTCCCTCTTGGGTTGCCACAATTTTGGGCGCATCGGCCATTCCGCCTTCTTCGACCACCAGCGGCGCGGACAGGAACGGCTCGATCACGCCAGAAGGAATGGTGGGAATAGCGAGACCAACCGTATCGGAGCGCACCCGCGGCTCGACCTTGACGGTGGCAAGGCGCAGGCGCGGCGTGCTGCCGGCGCGATCCAGCACCACCACATTGCCCGGGTAAATCCGGTGCGGATTCTTGATGTCGGCCTTGTTCGGCTCCCACACATCGGGCCAGCGGTAGGGGTCTTTAAGAAAGCGGGCAGAGATGCCCCACAGCGTGTCACCCGGCACGACCACGTAGCGGTCAGGCGCGGTGTCAGATAACTTGGGGGCATCCACCTGCGCCAACGCGGGCAACGCGGTTGACCCGAACAGGCACGCCAACAACACAGTAAGCACTATTTTTCGCATAAGCCCTCTCCTTGAAGCAACCTGTTCGCGCCCAGCGCGATGACCGACGATATGGGCGTGAAGCGCAGCGCCGTTTGTAACTGATCGCCACAAACCGGGCCGCTGATTGCCGTTAAACTGTAACATGGTGCTGGTGGATTGCAGGCACCTTTTACAAAGTCAGATTAAATGTAGCACCCAACGACCTTGATTAGCAAGCCTTTTCTCCGTTTGCGCAATGAACTTTCGACCCCGTTTTCGCCTATTTGCAACACCCTGATTCATGTCGATTTTGACCATTTTGACCTATCCCGACGCGCGCTTGCACAAGATTGCCGCGCCGGTGACGGCGTTTGACGGCACCCTCAAAAAGCTGGTTGATGACATGGCCGAGACCATGTACGCCGCCCCCGGTGTCGGCCTGGCGGCGACCCAGGTCAATGTCCATAAACGTGTGATCGTGATCGACATCTCCGAGGCCCACGATGAGTTGCTGGTGCTGGTCAACCCGCGCATCATCAAGGCCAATGGGCGGCGGATGCATGAAGAAGGCTGCCTGTCGGTGCCGGGCGTGTACGAAGACGTCGAGCGCGCCGAGCACATTCTGTTTGAAGCCGAAGACACCGTCGGCAACACGTTCCGGCGCTCCGCCACCGAACTGCTGGCAGTGTGCGTGCAGCATGAAATGGATCACCTCAAAGGCAAAGTGTTCGTCGAATACCTGTCGCGCCTGAAGCAGACCCGGATCCGCGCCAAGTTCGAAAAAGAAGCGCGCAAGCACGCGGCTTGATGCCGGTGCCCCGATGACCGCGCTGCCCACCGTTGTATTCGCCGGCACGCCAGAATTTGCCGCCTGCGCGCTCGAAGCGCTGCAGGATGCCGGATGCGCGGTGCCGCTGGTGTTAACCCAGCCGGACCGCCCGGCCGGGCGCGGCCTGAAACTGATGCCCAGCGCCGTCAAGCGCGTCGCGCTGGCACGCGGCATCGAGGTGTCTCAGCCGTCCTCGCTCAAACACGATGCCGCCGCCATCGAGCGCCTGCGCAGCACCCCGCACGACGTCATGGTGGTGGCCGCCTACGGCTTGATTCTGCCGCGCGCGGTGCTCGATATTGCGCCGCTCGGCTGCCTCAATATTCACGCCTCGCTGCTGCCGCGCTGGCGCGGTGCCGCCCCGATCCAGCGCGCGATTGAGGCCGGCGATGACCAGAGCGGCATCTGCATCATGCGCATGGAAGAAGGCCTCGACACCGGCCCGGTGCTGCTGCGTGAAGCAGTGGCGATTCTGCCGGACGATAGCGCCGCCACCCTGCATGAGCGGCTGATGCAAACCGGTGCGCGCGCAATCGTGCAAGCGCTCGCGGCGCTGACCCAGCCTGGCGCGCTGCGCGCGGAGCCGCAAGCCGCCAGCGGCGTGACTTACGCCGCCAAAATCAGCAAACACGAAGCCGCACTCGACTTCACCCGGCCTGCCGCAGAGCTTGCCCGCAAACTGCGCGCGTTTGATCCGTTCCCCGGATGCAGCACCCAGGTGCGCGGGGTCACGCTCAAGCTCTGGGCCGGAGAAGCTCTCGCACCAAGGGTTTCAGAAGAGACCCCGCCAGGAACCTTGGTGCAGGCGGATGACACAGGCATCGTGATCGCCTGCGCCGATGGCGCGCTGCGCGTGACCGAACTGCAAAAGCCGGGCGGCAAACGGCTGCGCCCGCGCGAGTTTTTGCAGGGCTTCGGGCTGAGCGCGGGCGAGCGATGCAACTGAACCCGGCGCAAGCGTTGGAACCCGCGCGCAATCTTTCCGGCAACCTGGCGCAGGCGCTGGCTGCCGCCGCTGCTGCACTGACCCGCGTGGCGCAAGGCCGGCCGCTGGATCTGGCGTTGGAGCAGGCGTTTGAGGAAGCCGGGGCCAAAGGCCTCGGCGGGCCGGAGCGCGCCGCCGCGCAAGATATCGCCTACACCGCCTGCCGCCGCCTCAATCTGCTCGATGCGCTGGCGGCGCGCCTGATGAAAAAAGCCAATCCCGCCATTGATGGCCTGGTGCGGGCGGCGTTAAGTGAACTGATCGATCACGCGCCGCAGCGCGCCCATATGATTGTCGATCAGGCCGTCACTGCGGCGGCGAGCATCGCCAATGGCGCGTTCAAGGGCTTGGTCAATGGCGTGCTGCGCAGTTTCCTGCGCAAACAAGACGCGCTGCTGCGCGAACTGTGCAGCGATGAGGCCTTGCGGCTGGCCTATCCGCGCTGGTGGATCGAGCGGGTGCGCAACGCCTGGCCGGCGCACTGGCAAGCGATTCTCGAACAAGGCAACCAGCCGCCGCCGATGACGCTGCGGGTTAATCTGCGGCGCACCACGGTGGCGGCCTACGCGGCGCAGCTCACAGCGGCCGGCCTCGCCGCGCGCCGCACTGGCCCGGTGGCGCTGACACTGGAGCGCCCGCTGCCGGTGGCACGGCTGCCTGGTTTTGCGGACGGCGACGTATCAGTGCAGGACTTGGGCGCGCAATGGGCGGCGCATTTTTTATGTGCCGCCGCCACTGCTGCTGCCACCACCCAGGAACCGCTCCCTTCGCCTGCGATCACCCCGGAGTCTGACGCGGCTGCCGGCGCGGCAGGGTTGGCAGCGCCTGCGCCGCCAGCGTCGCGCCTGCGCGTGCTCGATGCCTGCGCCGCCCCCGGCGGCAAAACCGCCCATCTGCTTGAAAGTGTCGATTGCGACGTGACCGCGCTCGACAGCGATGCCACCCGCCTCGGCGCAGTGCGTGCCAATCTGGCGCGGCTTGGCCTTCATGCCCAATGCCGCACGGCAGACGCCGCTGATCTGGCTGCGTGGTGGGACGGCACTCCGTTTGACCTGGTGTTGCTCGATGCACCCTGCACTGCGTCGGGCGTGGTCAGCCGCCACCCGGACGGCAAATGGGTCAAGCGCGCCGGGGATGCCGCCAAGCTTACGCGCGTGCAGCAGCGCCTGCTCGACGCCCTGTGGCAGGTATTGAAACCCGGTGGTACATTGCTGTATGCCACCTGCTCGCTGTTCCCCGAAGAAAACACCGGTCAGGTGGACGCTTGGCTGAGCCGGCATGCGGATGCGCGCCTGCTCGATACAGTGCGGGATGCACAGCGCGAATCACTGCCGGATGCGCCGGCACCTCCTCTGGAATGGATTGGCGGCCAGCTTCTGCCCGGCCCGCTGCACGGCGGTTTTTTCTATGCCGGCATTGAAAAACGCTGATGTGCGGCTGCATCGATCTGCCGCCGCGCAGGCTGCGCTCTGGTGGCACGCCGTCTGCGCGCGCTTGGTGGCCGCACTAGGCCTGGCACTCGGGCTGGCCTTGGCGCTGATGCCCGCCAGCGCCGCCCGCGCAGAAACCATCGAGATCAAAGACGTGCGGCTCGAAGCGGGCGACGACGGCTGGACCTTGCGCACCGAGTTGGCACTGGAACTGTCGGGCCGGCTCGAAGAAGCGGTCAACAAAGGCGTGCCGCTGTTCTTCAATCTGGAGTTTGAACTGATCCGCCCGCGCTGGTATTGGCTCGACGAAAAAACGCTGCAAGCCGGGCAGACCTACAAGCTCTCGTACCACGCGCTGACCCAGTCGTACCGCCTCTCGGCCGGCACCCTCTACCAAAGTTTTGCCACCCTCAACGAAGCGCTGCGCCTGCTGGCGCGGCCGCGCCTGTTTGCAGTCGAGCGGCAGAAAGTGACACCGGGCGAGAGCTACACCGCGCAGGTGCGGATGCGGCTCGACGTGGCGCAACTGCCGAAGGCATTCCAGATCGACCGCCTCACCAGCCGCGACTGGAGCCTTGAATCGGACTGGAAGAAATTTCCGTTCAGGCCCGAGACTGCGGCCGGCGCGCCCGGCCCCTCCGGCGGCAGCGGCACCCCGGGCAGCCTCAGCAGCCCCGGCAGCAGCGGCAGCGCGGGCGGCACCGCCAGCGGTGCGGCGGGTGGCGCGGGCGGCGGCGCAGCACAGAAATGATCCGGGCAACAAGCGGGCGCGCATCATGCCACTGAGTCCACGCGGCATGCGCTATGTGTTGACCGGCGGCTTCGCGCTGGCCGGGGTGCTGCTGTTCCTGCTCGCCACCGCAAGCGGCAATACCGAGCGCTTCGCCCAGCACTACTCGCTGCTGCTCGGCCTCAACGCCGTGATCGCGGTGGCGATGTTCGGCGTCATCAGTTTTCTGCTGTTCCGCCTGTGGCGGCGCCGCCGCGCGCAGGTGTTCGGCACTGCGCTGGCAATGCGCCTGACCCTGCTGTTCGCCCTGATGGCGATTGTGCCGGGTACGCTGGTTTACACCGTGTCAGTGCAGTTTTTGTCGCGCTCGATTGAATCCTGGTTCAACGTCAAGGTGGAAAAAAGCCTGGAGTCGGGCATCACCCTGGCGCGCGCCACGCTCGATTCGATGTTGCAGGACGTGACCGGGCGCACCCGTCTGATGGCGCTCGAATTGGCTGACGTATCGGACACCGCCGCCGGGCCGCTGCTGGCGCGCATGCTGGAGCAAACCGGCTTGCAGGAGGCGGCGCTGTTGACCGCCTCGGGCAAGCTGATCGCCTCATCGGGCGCATCGGCGCATCGGCTCGCGCCTGACCTGCCCGATCCGCAGGTGATGCGCCAGGTGGCGCAGGGGCGCGGCCACGCCGCGGTAGAGAGTGCGGTGTCGCGCAGCGGCGATGGCGCACGCGCGGAAGAAAAAACCGCCTTGCGCATGCGCGTGGTCGCGCCCATCGCGGCGCGCGCACTGGGGCGCGAGCCGCGCATGCTGCAGGTGTTGCAGCCGGTGCCGGAGCAGCTCACGGCCAGCGCCGAAAACGTGCAGGCTGGTTATCGCGACTACGCCGAATTGTCGCTGTCACGCAAAGGCCTGCGCGACATTTACACCATCACACTCACTCTGACCTTGCTGCTGGCGCTGTTTGCGGCGGTGGCAGTGGCGTTTTATCTGTCTGCCGGTCTCGCTGCGCCCCTGTCTTTGCTGGCGCAAGGCACGGCGGCAGTAGCGCAGGGTGACTTCACCCCGATTGGCGAAATCGCCGGCAGCGATGAACTGGGCGTGCTGACCCAATCGTTTTCGCGCATGACGCGCCAGCTTGACGAGGCGCGCGCCAGTGTTGAGCAAAAACAGGCGCAGCTCACCTCGTCGAAAGCCTATGTCGAAAATATTCTGGCCAGCCTGAGTTCGGGCGTGCTGGTGCTTGATTCACACATGAAGCTGGCGACCGCAAATCAAAGCGCGGAACTGATTCTCGGCTTCGATGCGGCCGGCGCGCAATGGCAGCCGTTTGCTGCGCTGCCGGGCTTGGCTTCGTTCAGCGCGCAACTGGCCGAAGCGTTTGAGCGTGAGGGGGGTAAAACCTGGCAGCGCCAGATCGAGTTTG
>JANOYK010000634.1:0-3482 GCA_031428855.1 Burkholderiales bacterium
TCCCAAAACCTGGCAAAAAATAGAGGCACTTCCCCAACAATCCGGCGGTGTGCCATCTGGGTGCCGGCATCTGGTGCTTCGACTCCAACATGCTGGACACCCATCTGGTGTATTCGGAAAACCAGCATCACCATCACCTCGCCAACCTGTGCTTCGACCGTGCAGACAACAAAACCATCTACATCACCGAGTCATTGTCGGGCGACATTCTGACCGCGCGCATGCCGGTGGCCGGTAAAAAAATGTACGGCTTGTCCTGACTGCCGCAGGGGCCGCGCCTATTTTCGCACCGCTGGCACCCGCGAAATTTGTCGAGATGTATCTGGCCGACATCGCGCGCTGGAAACGCATCATTCCGGCGGCGGGGATCAAGCTGGAGTGAGGCGGCAAATTGACCGCCGGGTGTTGGCCGCCAAGTTGACACAAAGGCCATTTATGCATAATATTACCGAACGGTAACTATTTGACCAATTCATGGCTGCATCAACAGAAAAATTGCCGAACGGTAACTTTCCGCTATCAACGTCGGCAATCCGCTCTGCCGCCGCGCTTGGTGCGCTGGTGCGGGCGCGGCGCAGGCAGCTTGCCTTAAGCCAGATTGATCTGGCAGGCCTGGGCAATACCGGCAACCGCTTCATTGTCGATCTCGAGAACGGCAAGCCGACGCTGCAGCTGCAAAAAGTGCTCGATGCCCTGCATCTGCTCGGACTGGAAGTGTGCGTGCGCGCCAAAACGGCGAAGCTGCCCTGATGCTGCAGCCAGCGCAACTGGATGTGTTTTGGGGTGATACACCCGCCGGGGCGATCCACGACACCGCACCGCTCACATTTGAATACGCCGCCAGCTGGCTGGCGCAGCCGCAGCCGCGCGCGATTGCCGTCATCCCCTTGCAGGCCGGCCGGATCGACTCTGCCGCGGTGCAGGCTTTTTTTGAAAATCTGCTGCCCGAAGGTGAACTGCGCCATTACATCGCCTCGCAGAAAAAAGCCTCAACCTTGTTTTCTCTGCTGCTGGCGGTGGCGGGTGACACCGCTGGCGGTTTCGTCATCCTGCCCGGCGGCAAGACGCCCGCCCCAGCCCGGTACGAGGCCACCTCGTGGCAGCAATTGGCGGCCAGGCTGGGCCAGCAGACCGCAGCGGCGAGCGACATCAAAGGGCGCGGTGCGCGCATTTCGCTGGCGGGCGCACAGGACAAAACCAGCATCGCGCTGTTTGCCGATGGCGTGCCGCGCCTGCCCGCTGGCACCTCGCCAGCGACGCACATTGTCAAGCCTGATATCAAGCGGCTGTCCAAGGTTTGGCATTCAGCCGCCAACGAAGCCATCATCATGCGCACCGCCGCCTTGTGCGGCTTGCCGGCGGCAGAGGTGTTTTACGAGCCGCTCACGCGCTCGTGCGTGGTGCGCCGCTTCGACCGCGTGCTGCGCGCGGACCGCAAGCTGGAGCGCTTGATCCAATACGACCTGTGCCAACTGGCGGGCATCGTGTCGGACAAAAAATACGAAAGCGAAGGCGGCCCCGGCATCGCCGCCTGTGCAGAATTGATCCGCGAACACAGCGCGCAGCCTGCGGTCGATTTGCGTCACTTTGCCGAATGGATATTTTTCAATCTCTACACCGGCAATAACGACAGCCATGCCAAAAATCTGTCGATGCTGGAGGTGCCGGGCCAGGGGCTGGTGCTGGCACCGTTTTACGACCTGATGTGTACGCGGCTGTATCCGGGCTTGGCAGCCGATTTTGCGTTTGCCATTGGCGGCGTGAATGGTGTGGGCGGTGAAACGCGGCCCGGTTCTGTCGCGCGCGAACACGTTGCGGCGCTGGCCGGGCAACTGCGTATGCGCCCGCAGTTTGTTTTCAAATTGGCCGGTGATCTGGCGGCCCGGCTGCCCGCCGCCATCGAGGCTGCGGTGGCACCGCTGCTGCCGGCGCTGCCGCATGGCGCAAAAATTATGGCTGGGCGCTTGAAGCAGTTCGTGTTGTCCACCGCGAACAAGAGCGCCGCCCGGATCAGACGATAGCGCCCCCGGCGCACCCGGCGCGGCGGCCAGACGCAAACCAGGTGGTTGCGTCAGCGCGCAGACGGCATCCCGGCGCTGGCGGTGCAGGTATTTCAGTCAATCCATCAAAAATAGAACGGTTTTCCCAACTTCGGGATTGACAGGCCGTGCAAAAAATGAGAAAAAGCACGACCGTTCGGTTTTTTTAGTCAGGCGTCTTTTTTGCAGCGATCAATGACTCCGCCCAAACCCGCCAAGCCTGCTGCGCTCTCAAAAGGCAGCCAAACCCGTGAGCGCATTCTGGGCGCGGCGCAGGCGATTGCGCGCCGCGAGGGCCTCGAAGGGCTGACCATCGGCAGCATTGCCGAGCGGCTCGACATGTCCAAGTCTGGCGTGTTCGCCCACTTTGGCAGCCGCGAGGAGTTGCAGATCGCCGTGATTGACGACTATGCCCGCAGCTTTATTGACACCGTGCTGCTGCCGGCGATTGATTTGCCGCGCGGTTTGCCGCGTCTCAACGCGATGTTCAACAACTGGCTCGACCGCATCGTGTTTGTCGAGATTCCGAATGGCTGCGTGTTTGTCTCGGGCGCGGTTGAGTTTGATGACAAGGAAGGCCCGGTGCGCAACCGCATGGTGGCCGTGGCGCGGGCGTGGCAGGGTGAGCTGCACATTGCTGTGCAGCAGGCCATCGCGGCCGGGCATTTGCGCGGTGACACCGATGCCGGGCAGCTGGTGTTCGATCTCTACGGTGTGATGCTGTCGCTGCATCACGATGCCAGACTGCTGCGCGACGCGCGCGCCGTGGAGCGGGCCCGGATCGGCTTTGAACGCACCATCAGCTTTTACGCGCGCGCTTCTGCTCGCACGCGCCCGCGCGCAGTCTCGGTCAAGCCACTGGAGGCACCCGCCGCCGCGCGCACCGCCACCGCTGCACGCGCGCGTCCTGGTGGCGTCCGGCCCAAGCAGCAGCATGGGCCGGATGCCCGGTCTGCCGCCACATCCGCGCTCCGCCGCCGCGCCACCACTCCTGCGGTTGCCGCCTGATTCCCGCCCCGCCCCGCTTTCACTGTTTTCCCCATCCGCTCGATTAACCCAAGGTAACCAGCATGGCCCAATACACCCCGCCCCTGCGCGACATGCAGTTCGTGATGCACGAAGTGCTGCAGGTCGAGTCCACCCTCAAGCAACTGCCGACCGTGGCCGGCAATGACCGCGAGCTGATCGACCAGGTGGTTGAAGAAGCCGGCAAGTTTTGCGCCGAGGTGCTGTTCCCGCTCAACCAGAGCGGCGACCGCGAGGGCTGCAGCGTCGATCTGGCGACGCACGAAGTCACCACGCCCAAGGGCTTCAAAGAGGCGTACAAAAAATTTACTGAGGCCGGCTGGCCCGCGCTGTCGTGTGATCCGGCTTATGGCGGGCAGGGCTTGCCGCATGTGGTGCAGTCGGCGTTTCAGGAAATGATGAACTCGGCCAACCAGG
>JANOYK010000635.1:0-4214 GCA_031428855.1 Burkholderiales bacterium
GCAGCCACAGCCGCACCAAGCCGCGCACCAAACCCCGCCGCAACATCGCCCACCAAGCGCGCCACAAAATCCGCAGCGCCCAAACGCGCCCCGCCCAACAAAAGCGTCTGAGCGGCAACATCCCGGCCAGCGCAACCTCTCGATGACTCTTCGCACCCGTCCCGCATTCCGTCTCGGCCACGCCGCCCACAGCGACTGGAAAACTGCGACCGAGCAAGCGCTCGCCAGTCTCGGCGCGCCCGCTGCCAGTGCCGTGCCCGATGGTTCCATCGGCGCGTCCCTCGCTGGCCCAACCAACCCGCTCGGCACTCTCGGCTTCCTCTACCTCACCGACGCCTTCACCCCCTACGCCGCCGACATGCTCACGCTGGTCAAGGCGCGCACCGGCATCACCGACTGGGTCGGCAGCGTCGGCATCGGCATCGTCGCCACCGGCACTGAATATCTCGACGAGCCTGCGGTGGCCTTGATGACCTGCGACTTCGCCCCCGGCAGCCACAGCATCTTCTCCGGCAAGGCGCGCCCGCCCAAGCCCGGCACGCTCACCGCCAGCGGGGCCGACGCTGCCTGGTTCGCAGTCGTGCATGCCGACCCGCACACGCCCGACATCGACGAACTCATTCGCGACATGGCCGGCAAAGTTTCCACTGGCTATCTGGCCGGCGGGCTGTCAAGCGCGCGCGGCCCGACGCTGCAAATTGCCAACGAAGTCGTCAGCGGCGGTATCTCCGGCGTCGTGTTCTCGAGCGACGTAGCGGTCGGTACCCGCCTCACCCAAGGCTGCACGCCGCTGTCCAAACGCCACATCATCACCGGGGCCGACCGCAACATCATGACCACGCTCGATGGCCGCCCGGCGCTTGACGTCATGCTCGAAGACCTCGGCTGCGACATCAAAGGCCTGCGCGCCGCCGCACGCGACACCTTCATCGGCCTGGTCGTGCCCGGGGCCGAGAGCACCGGCGGCAGCGGCGACTACCTGGTGCGCAATCTGGTCGGCATCGACCCGGTCAACAAACTCGTCGCCATTGGCGACATGCCCACGCAGGGCAGCGCCATGATGTTCTGCAAGCGCGACGCGCAGACCGCGCGCGGTGACCTGCTCAAAATGATCTACGACCTCAAAGACGACCTCACCGAGCCGCCCAAGGCCGCGCTCTATCACGCCTGCGTCGGGCGCGGCCCCAACATGTTCGGCGAGCAGGGTGCCGAGATGCGCCTGATCCGCGAGCACCTCGGCGACATTCCGTTGGTCGGCTTCTTCGCCAACGGCGAGATCGCACGCGACCGGTTGTACGGGTTCACCGGGGTGTTGACGATTTTTAAGTAAGCAATAGCCTCAATTTACCCGCACGCTTCGCAGGCAGGACCCGCAGGTCGAATCGGGGTCGGCTTTGGCCCTATGATCGGCTTCAACCCTATTCGCCCTCGGCACGCAGAGTGTCCGCGATGAGCGTGGGCGAAAGAAAGTAACCGCTCTTGACCAAGGCGTCGAGATCAGAGCGAAGCGTTGTTACCAGCCCATGACGTTTGGAGAGGCGTAACAGACCGATCACACCAAGCACGCGCAACCCGGCATTCAACGCGGCCTGGCGCGCAGCTTTGTCATCGAGCAATGCCACCGCTTTGCGATCCAGACTCAAACGAATCAGCGCGACTTCGCCGGCACCCAGCCCCGCCACCGCGGGCGGAAAATTGCCACCGGGCACGTCGGCTCGAATCAAGAGTCTTTGCGCTACTGCGTCACTCACTGCCTTGGCGTCGGCCCGGTCAGGGCGCGCGAGGCACCCGGCGTAAACCGGATGCGGCAGCAAAGCCTGGGCGAACAGCTTTGCGGGGAGTTGCAGTTTGCCGATACGCGCCAGCGCCAAAGCGGGGCCGGCATCAATGACGAGCGGGTCAGCCGAGCGCGGCGAGTTCGGCATCGACATCCTTGGCCGAATAGCGCGCAACCGCAATCCCGCGCGCGCCCAGCAGGTCGATCATTTCGCTGGTACTCACGCCGGCAATTTTGGCGGCTTGACCGAGCGATACGGTTTCATCATCAAACATCTTGATGGCAAGCGCAACCCGCACGCCTTCTGCCACCAGCGTGTCGTCGAACGGCACGGCAACAAACACCGGTTGACCGTGGCGCGTCACCACCGACAACCTGCCAGCTTCAGCGCCGCGCACCAGATCGCCGGTGCGCTCGCGCAAGTCGCGGATCGTGAAAGCTTCCATCGCGCACCTCGATAAATTGTGCCATCAAACGATAGCACAATTTATGACGAAAAGCGGGGCTGCGAGACAACATCCCAGCCCTTAACGGCGCTGCGCTTGCCATCGCCGTGTCCGGCGTTAACGCGGCACCTGGAATATGGAATCGGCTGAAGAACCGCTCCCACCAACGCTTTCAAACGAATACCCACCGAACAGGCTTTGCGGGTATTATCATCGGCCAGGTCAGATTCTTCGAGGTGAACAACATGGGCGCGAGTGAAATCAGCAATTTTCAGGTGCGGGCTGACGGCACCGCATTGATCCTGCTTGACCCGGCGACAGTGCGCGTGCTGGTGGACGAAGCGCGCGCAAGAAAGAAAAACCCGGCCACGTTTGGCGTCGCAATGATGCGTGAGGCGCTGGAAGACGCAATTGATCTTCGTGACGCAAAACGCGTCATGGCACGCATCAAAGCCGGAAAAGAAAAGACCACGCCCTGGCGCAAGGTGAAAGCCGGCCTTGGGCTATAGGATCGAACTGGCGGATTCCGCCAGAGAGCAACTGGCAGCGGGGGGACTTAGGTCATTGCCGTGAATACAATTTCCATCTCCGCAGCATTGACCTGCGGATGGTTCACGCCGAGCAAATCGCCCAGCGCCATTTGAATTTCGGCTTTGATCCCGTCAAGACTATCCGCCTCAATGACCAACCCTTTGATTTGTTTGCTTGTCGCGATGTAAACGCCCGCCTCGCCGTCGCGCATCACATCAATTGTTGAAATCATGGCGTCGTCACCGGAAAGATTCAAGCTGCCCGTTTCAGCGCCTCCAATTCAGCGCGCACCGCCCGCCGCACGGCATCTTCAATCCGCTCGCCGCGCATTGCATCCTTCAGCGACTCGTTGACAAGCGTTTGATAACCGCGCGCCCCCGCTTGCGCCTTGAAGTGTTCCACCACCGCGCTGTCGAGATAGATGTTTACCCGCTGCTTGGCAGGCAACACCGCGCCATTGGTGCCGCGTTTGCGCGGGATCAACCGTCCCGCGTCAATGTCGCCACGCGTAATCGGCCGGTTCTCGAAGTCCTTTGCGGAAGGTTTTTTTTCATGGTTTCGTCTCGTGTGCAATTACGCAACCGCGCGCATCATCTGCCTGACAAACTCCGGCGCAAGGTCAGCGCCATTGGGCCAAACAATCGTGTGGGTATCGGGGTCAAGGCGAAACTGTGCGAACAATTGCGGATCACGCAGTGGCTCAAACATCTCGCCATCCAACTCCTGCGCGAGATCGATTTCTCCCTCGACACCATCAGCGAAGCGTACCTTGATGCCGTAGGCCCCGACGTATTCGAGCTTCACAATTTTGGGAATCATGTCATCACGCGTGTCAAGCGGCAATCATGCCGCGTTTCGGCCTGCGCGCTCAAGATTGAGCTTCAACAAGCGCGCAAGAATTTCGTCGTCTGGCATTGCGGGCGTGTAGTCGTCCCACCCGTAGGCGTTGGCGACGGCTGCGTCGAGCGTCTCGTGCGCATGCGCGAGCCAGGCGGGGCGCTGGTTGTAGAGATTGGTGAGGGTGCGCTCCTTGATCGCCTTCGCGAATTCGGGCTTGGGTGTGATGCGGTCGGGGTAGCCGGGTACCACCTCGGGTATCACGTCCACCCATTCGGGCGGGTTGAGCCAGGCTTCGCGTAGGCGGTTGAGTTCGTGTGCGGCGGCGGCGATGGCGAGTGCGATGGCTTGCTGCGGTGTGGGCAGTGTGGGGAAATTGTGTGGCAGTTTGAGAGGGGATGTTGTTGAAGAATGGCTTGTACCAAGGGTTTCAGAGGGGATCAGGTTGGCCGGGAAGGGGTATGGCTCGAAGCAGCGGGTGGAGTTGTAGCGTGGCCGGTCCTCCAGCGTGCCGCCAATTCGCAGCGCCCAAAGTGTATGGATGCGAGACTGCAAGATGCCGAACGTGGCGTCGTCTTCGCGCGGCACGACGATCAAATTGTGTTCCGGCGCTACGCGAATTG
>JANOYK010000636.1:0-3053 GCA_031428855.1 Burkholderiales bacterium
AAGGCGTGGTGCATTACTGCGTCACCAACATGCCCGGCGCGGTGCCGCGCACCTCGGCATTCGCTCTCGGCCACGCCACCTTGCCGCATATTGTGCGGCTGGCTGATGCCGGTGTGGCGGCGGCGCTGCGGGCCGATCTGCCTTTGCGCGCCGGGCTGAATCTGCATGGCGGCCACGTCACCCATCGCGCGGTGGCCGGCGCGCTGGGCCTGGCGTACACAGACCCGCTGGCGGCGCTGGGCTGACTTAGAGAAAAACAAATAGAAGCCCGCCGGGTCTTTCGATCCGGCGGTCTGTGTGGGGAGCCCCTGTCCAGTGTTTGATGATACACAGGTCTGAGAGTGGTCTCCACTGTTGCAGATTCCAGGGAATCTGCAACCGGCCTGGTTCCTTGCGGTGTCCTCTCGGATACTTTCCCGGTTTCCGGCCCTCTCACTTGTGTGTCAGGGGTTGATGTGACTCGCTGCCTGAACACAATTTCATCTTATTCCTGCGCCACACGCCGGTATTGATCCAGATCAAATGAATGGCAGGTGTTGCAGATTTTTTGCCACCGGCGTCACCGGCGTAACTGGTGTAACCGGCGCGGCGCGCGCGGTTGCCCGCGCCGCCGTGCGCCGCCGCTGCGGCGCTGCCGCTTTTGGGCCGGCCACCTGCGCCTTTTTGCCGCTGGCCTGGCGCGCGCGGATGCGCGAGGGCCGCAACGCAAGCTCGCTGGTGATTTCGCGTTCGATCACACTGGCCACTTGCTGCAAGTCACGCGCCGCTTCGATGATGAGATCGTCCAGCGTCACCATGCCGGTCAGTTCACCAGCCCGGTTGACCAGCGGCAAGCGCCGGATGCCTTTGGCATGCATGATCGCCAGGCCCTCGCGGATGCTCAGACCGGCAGCGGCGGTCACCAACGGACGGTTCAACAAGTCGCCCAGCAAAAATACATTCGGATCCAGATCGAGCGCGACGATGGCCATCACGATGTCGCGGTCGGTGACGATGCCGATGGGCTTGGGCCGCCCCGGCGGCATCCACACCGTTGAGGTCTTGGTTGCACCCCGCGCCACTCCCGGCGTTTTGGCAGCGGCGTCACTCACCACCACCAATGCGCCGACGTGCGCCTCGCGCATCATGCGCGCGGCAGCCACAATGGTGGTGTCGCGGCTGGCGGTCAGAACCGGAGCAGTGCAAATCGCGTCAAGCGTGGTCATGGTGTTCTCCCGCGTAGTTGGCCGCAATGGCAACGCAAATCTGATCGTAGCGGGCGCGGGCAGCATCCAATTGACCCAGAGCAAACATCGGGCAGTCAGGCCGCAAGCATGCAGATGCGGGTGACGCAGGTGCCGCGAGGCACATCGCGCTCCACTTGTTTGACCAGGATCAAACCACGCCAGAGCGCGATGCGATAATGGATTCCAGCGGTCGTTGCGACGCAAACAACGGCTCACCAACCTTGAGAGGTCTCATCATGAAAATTCTGATCGCAGCAGACGGCAGCAAATTCACCACGCAGGCAGTGAACTATCTGGTCAAACACGGTGACCAGTTCGGTGAGGCGGCGCTCACGCTGCTCAATGTGCATCGGCCGATTCCGGGCCGGGCGGCGGCGCATCTGGGCCGCGACATTGTGCAGGGCTACTACGCGGATGAATGCAAGAAGGCGCTGGAGCCGGCCCGGCGCGCGCTCAAGAAAGCCGGGATCACGTTTACCGACACCTGGAAGGTGGGGGACCCTGGCGACGAGATTGCCGCCTTTGCCGCCAAGGGAAAATTTGATCTGGTGGTGATGGGCTCGCACGGGCATGGCGTGCTGGCCAACCTGGTGTTGGGGTCGGTGGCGACCCGCGTGCTGGCCGGGTGCAAGGTGCCGGTGCTGGTGATTCGCTAAGCCTGGCGAAGCGCCCCCGCTGGTCTGTCAAGCGCCAGCGAAGCCGCGCCAAGCCCGCCGGCACCAACCAGAGAACCGCCAAGACCGTTGGTGCGGGCGGCTCTCCGGCTTATTAGCCTGAATCAAGCTGCGGCGTGCGATTGGCCCATGATGTTCTTCAGCCCGCCAATGTCGGCAATCTGGATGTGTTTTTGATGCACACTGAGCAGGCCGTCGTCCTGAAACTTGGAAAAGGTGCGGCTCACGGTTTCGAGCTTGAGGCCGAGATAGCTGCCGATCTCTTCACGCGTCATGCGCAAAATAAATTCGGACGCCGAGTAGCCGCGCGCGGTGAAGCGCATGGACAGATTGAGCAGGAAGGTGGCGAGCCGCTCCTCGGCGCGCATGCTGCCCAGCAGCAGCATGACACCGTGGTTGCGTACGATTTCGCGGCTCATCACCTTGGAAAAATGGCGCTGCAACACCGGGAACTTGTTGAATAGCTCTTCGAGCCGTGCGTAGGGAATCACGCACACCTCGCTGTCTTCGAGGGCGAAGGCGTCGCTGTTGTAGCTGCCGGCGCCGATGCCGTCGATGCCCATCAACTCGCCCGCCATGTGAAACCCGGTGACTTGGTCGCGCCCGTCATCGGTGGCGACGCGGGTTTTGAAAAAACCGCTGCGGATCGCGTAGAGCGAAGCGAAGGCATCACCGTTGTGAAACAGGTTTTCGCCGCGGCGGATTTTTTTGCGGGTGTAGACCATGTGTTCGAGCGCGGCCAGCTCGTCTGCCTGCAGCCCGGCCGGCAGGCACAGGTCACGCATCTTGCAGGTGGCGCAGCGCACTTGCGCGACGGCACCTGACTGCGCTGTGACGGCGCGTGGCAGCGCTTCTGCTTGCGGCGCACGCGCTGCGTGCGGTGTGCGCGCCGTGCGCGCCGTGCGTGTTGTGCGTGCGGTGCGTGCGGTGCGTTCGTGCGCGGGGTGGCCGGGTGCGCCCAGGTTAAACGCCGGATGGCCAAAGCCGGCGCGGTCATACCCCTCCATGTCAGGCACCGGGCCGTAGAAAACCGGGCCGGTGAAGACCGCAGGGGTGCGTGCCAGACGGGCGGCGGGTGTGGTGCGGAGGGCGTTGGTGGCGCTGGTGGCGCTGGTGGTGTTGGTGACTGTGGTGACTAACATGGCAGGCTCCT
>JANOYK010000637.1:0-1949 GCA_031428855.1 Burkholderiales bacterium
AACAGCATTGCCATATTCGCCAGCTTGACCGCCTGCGCAAGATGGCTAAGCGTGCGCGGATAGCGCTCCAGAATCTTGTTAGGCGGTACGTGGTGTCCGCCCTCGCCGACCCTGCGCCGCACACGCTGCAGCAGTACGCGCGGCTCATCCAGGCAGACTACGTACAACACAACCGAAAAGCCACGCGCCTGCGCCGCGCTGATCAGGTCCAGCTTTGAGGGATGCGAGAACACCGTTTCGCTGACGAATGATGTACCGCGGCGCAACAGGCTGGCGCGTCGCGCATCGGCCCAGGTGCGCGCGGCTTCGGAGCGTTTGAGCGGGTTGGCGATATGTGACAGGTGGTCGCGTTCATGGATGTCCGCATTGACGAATTCGAGCGCCGGGTGGCGCGGCGCGATCAGGTAGTCGTAGAGAGTTGACTTGCCGGCTCCGTTCGGCCCGGCAATCAGGTGGAGAATCGCCACGCGATGCCGATCAGTTCGACCGGCTTGCTTTCGTGGCTGGGCGCGCTGCACGCGACGCATTGGCCGCTACCGCTTCGCTTGCGCGGCGCGCCAGTGCACCCGATTTGGCCAGAGCGACGACATGTGTTTTCAGTGCTGCCAACTCAATAGAGTCAGCGGCAGAATCCGCCGCTGCGTCCGCTTTGGGTCTGGCGGCCTTGGCGGACTTGTTGGGAGCCGCGCTCCGGACGGCATACACGGCGGCGTCCTGCCGCGCAATCAGGGCGCCGGTGTCGCGCGCGGTCAAACCGGCGGACTCAAGCGAGCGGCCGAGCGTGGCCCAGTATTCGATCTGGCTCGCCACCGAGCGGCGCATCGTGAGAGCGGCGGCGCGGGCGTCATTGACCAGTGCTGCGGCAAGCTTGACGGACGTAAAGCTTGAATTGGTTGCCATGGCGGCTCCTTCACAACAGGAGTCAAAAGGTAGCAGAATGGCGCATTTATGTCAATTTCAGAAGGGCCGCTCATAAACGGCAACCTGCCGGCCGCAGCTTTGTGGTGGTGAATCCGAATTCGGGGATTCCCGCGCTGATGGATCGCGGCGGCGCCATGCCGATGGAAAAGCAACGCAGCCGGATCGTGCGTCATCCGGTACGATGGCATTTCTCAGGGAGACCCACTTTCATGCCTCATTCCAAAGTATCTGACGGACGATGCCAGTTCTGTCATCGCACCGAGAACGATGTGCCGCATTTGATCTGGGGCGATTCGTCGTTGATTTGCAGCGATTGCGTCAAGTCTTGCGCGGCCTTGCTGGAGCCCAAGGATGCGGCGTCTGCGCCGGAGGAACCGGTCGCAGACCGCTACGTTTTCCAGCGGCTGGAGAAGCATTTCGCACCGGCGCGGGCGCAGTCGCTGTTTGCGACTTCGCGCACCTATCCACTGCGCCAGCAGGCCGATTTGCGGCAGGCATTGGATGAGTTGCTGGGGGAGCGCTTGATTCCCGACAATTTTCTCGGACTGCACCAGCAATACCGCCATGAAACGCTGTCGTTCGCCAAACTGCTTGAGCAGAGCAGGAACGCGATCGAGGTGGCGCCGGCGCAGTATGAAGACGTGGACATCGGCGCCGGCGAGATTGTGCGTTGCCTGAAAAACGGGCTTTGGCTGCGGCGCGATGAGCGTGCCGCCTATGCCATCGTGCTGACACTGAACGACGAATTCGGGCAGGGCGGCGCGCTCACCGTCGAGGTAGCTGCACCTCCCGGTGAAGTCGGCGCCGAAATCTGCACCAAGGTTTTTTCCGCCCTCGAACTTCGCTTGTCCAAGGGAAGCTGCTATCGGGGCCGGGTGTTGTCGCTGGAACAGCGTTATCAGTATGGCGGACACGCGTCGCGCATCTGCGTCCACGAGCTCCGGCCGGTGGCGCGTGAAGAAGTGATCCTGCCGGAACTGACCCTGTCGGCGGTGGAGCGCAATGTCCTCAAGTTCGCCGAGCAGCGT
>JANOYK010000638.1:0-3824 GCA_031428855.1 Burkholderiales bacterium
GTCCGGTGCGACGCCCAGGACTACCACTTCATCCGCCACGAACAACTCCGCCAACTCGGCGATGTGGTCCGCCACCAAGTCCGGCGTGCCGATGATGGCGCGTGGCCGTTCGTGTTCGACCACCTGAAGATCACGTGCCGAAAAATGCGCAGCGCGGATGCGCGCGTCTTCGATTGAGGGAATCGGCGCGTTGATGCCATAGGCCATTTGCACCCGGCGCACATCCACCGCTTGTGCGTACATATCCGCCTCAGCCTGTGTGTCCGCACAAATCGCAAACACCGCAATCGCCAGATGCGGCGCAGGCGTGACGGTGCCGCGTGTGCTTGCCACATGCGGTGCCGGTTTGAAATTGTCGCGGTAAGCCTGCGCGACTGGCTGACCACCAAACGCATTGATGAAATGCGCAAACGCAAACCGCAGCCCCAGATGCGCCGCGAGCGCGCCGCCGTAATCACTCGACCCCAGCACCCAGATTTGCGGTGCCGTCACCACATCCGGTTGCAGTGCCACCTCCGCATAAGGATGCTCGGGCGGCAACGCGCCATCAAGCAGCGCGATCAACTCGGCCACCTGCTCGGCGAAGCGCTCGGCTCCGTCGTACTGCCCGCCGGTAGTCCAGCCGCTCACGGCACGCGCGGTTTTCATGTCGCCGCCGGGCGCACGGCCAATCCCCAAATCAAGCCGGCCGGGGAACAAGGCTTCGAGCATGCGGAACTGCTCGGCCACTTTGAACGGCGCGTAATAGGGCAGCAAAATACCGCCGGTGCCGATGCGGATTTTTTTGGTGAGTGAGCCGATGCGCGCCAGCAAAATTTCCGGACAGGGGTCGGCCAGACTCAACAGACCGTGATGCTCAGCCAGCCAATAGCGTTGGTAGCCAAGGGTTTCAGCGGCTTGGGCCAGTTCAAGCGTGGCGGCAATCGCATCGGCAGCAGTGTGGCCGCTGATGATGGGGGACTGGTCAAGGACGGAGAGTTTCACGCGGGCT
The DNA here is from genome assembly GCA_031428855.1 of Burkholderiales bacterium. GTDB lineage: Bacteria > Pseudomonadota > Gammaproteobacteria > Burkholderiales > JAEUOS01 > CANJDH01. The sequence continues at coordinate 992 of JANOYK010000638.1, forward strand.
TTCTACGGAGTGAGGCTGGGAAGCATCACGGGAACGAGACCGGGAAGGAAACCAGGAACGAGACCACGCCCATCGGCGCGCTGCTCGCAACGGGCGCGTCTTAGGCTTTGGCTGCGGTGAGGGCGCGCGCAATGCGCTCAACAATTTGCCGCGCCAGCAGTGTCTTGGGCGCGCGCGGCAAGGCGTGCGTGCCGGCATCATCGAGCAACACCACGTCGTTGTCGTCCGCCCCAAATGCGGCCTGCGCCAGATTCGCCACCAACAGCGGCACCCGCTTGCGCTTGCGTTTGGCCTCGGCATGTTCAAGCAGTTTTTCGCTCTCGGCAGCAAACCCCACACAGTAGGGCGGATTGGGCAGCGCTGCCACATGCGCCAGGATGTCCGGATTCTCAGCCAACTCCAGCGTAAATTTGCCGGCACCATCTTTTTTGATTTTCTGCGCGCTGCCGTTGACGACGTGATAGTCAGCCACCGCCGCCACCGCAATAAAAATATCGGATTGGCTCACGCGCAGCTTGACCGCATCAAACATCTCGCGCGCGGTTTGCACATCGACGCGCGTCACGTTGGCCGGTGTGGCGAGCGACACCGGCCCGCTCACCAGTGTGACCTCGGCACCGGCGGCGCGCGCCGCATCGGCCAGCGCATAGCCCATCTTGCCCGAGCTGTGATTGGTAATCACGCGCACCGGATCAATCGGTTCCTGGGTTGGCCCGGCGGTAATCAGTACGCGCTTGCCCGCCAACAGTTTCGGCGCAAACAAGGCCTCGATATTTTGGAAAATCTCCTCTGGCTCCAGCATGCGCCCGTCGCCAGTCTCGCCGCAGGCCTGATCGCCGCGTCCCGGCCCAAGCAGTGTCACGCCATCGGCGCGCAACTGCAGCGCATTGCGCTGCGTCGCCGGGTTCTGCCACATCTCCACATTCATCGCCGGGGCCAGCAACAAGGGGCAGGTGGGCTGACGCGCAATGATGAGCGTCGAGAGCAAATCATCGGCGCGGCCCTGTACCAGCTTGGCCATGAAATCGGCCGTGGCCGGCACGACGACGACGCCGGCCGCCTCAGCCGGGTGCGCCCGCGTCAGCTCAATGTGCGCCATGTTGTTCGGAATACTCGCGTCCCACAAGTCGGTGTAGACAGTGCGGCCCGACAGCGCCTGAAACGTCACAGCGGTAACGAAATGCTCACCCGCCTGGGTCATCACCACATCGACCGCGATGCCGGCCTTGACGCACAGGCGCACCAGTTCGCAGGCTTTATAAGCGGCCACGCCGCCGGTGACGCCGAGAACGATTCGTTTTTCAGTCATGGTTCAACCAAGCCATTCATCCGCCATTAATCCAACAGGGCTGCCAGGCGCGTCATGGCATCGTCCATCACTTCCCTTGGCGCGCGTTCAATTTTCTTCGCTTTGCGTGCGTTCAAATCCATCATGCGAATTTTGTTCATCAGTGCTACGCCCTGCGTCTTGCAGCCGCTGCCCATCAGGGTTACGGCAAAGCCCGCAAAACGCGCATAGTCGCCGCCTTGTGTAATCGGCGCAACCAGCACATCACTGAGCCGGTTGAACGCACTGCTGGTGAGCACCAGCGCCAGACGCGCTTCGCCACGCATTTCGTGACCCACCACCGGCAGAAGGCTGACGCGGACAATATCACCGCGCTCGAAAACGGCCATCACCACACTTCCTGACCTGCCGGGCGCGCGTTATCCCACAGGGCCAAGTCGCGCGGCGGCGCGGCCTTGAGATCGCATTGCGCGAGCAACTGCTTCAAGCTGTACTTGCGCTTCGGTGCCAGAGTGATGGTGCCATCGGGATTCGAGTGCATCGTCATTGATTGGCCCGCCGTCAGACCCAAATCTTTGAGCACTGGTGGCGGGAAGGCCAGCACCGTGCTGTTGCCGTACTTGCGCAGAACAACTTCCATCATGCGCTCCTTAAATGTTTAACGATGTTGAACATTGTAATGGCGGGCCGGAATGCCGTCAATTTACCGCTCGTTGGCGGCAGCGAGAATTGCTGACCACGGCTGAGCGCGCGCTGCCGGCGTCTGGCCTTTGCCACGCACGCTTGCATCCTTGAGTTTGAACGCTGGGGCGTTCTTGGCCTCGCGCAGCGTGCGCGCCAAGCTTTGCTCAACCAATGCCCTCAGAGTAGTGCCGTGCTGTGCGGCATGCGCCTTTGCGGCAGTCAACAGCGCATCGGAAAGGTCAATCGTGGTTTTCATTTGGGCATCCCCATCAAGCGATCCCCATCAACAATATAGCGTGGACTGGCAGAACTGATCGACATGGGATTGAACAGGGCAAGCGGTATTGGATGAAGCGTCAGCAGCCGGGTGAATCGGGCGGTGAAAACGAAAACGATCCACCGTTGCCAACCAGTTTTCCGGGTTGTGCGAGTGACGAGAGAAACAGTGTGGTATTCCAAAAGTAGCTAGTCAGATTGACCAGCAAATCGACTTTGCCGTCGCCGTCCAGATCACCTGCCCAGAGCAGGTATTGCTTGGGTGGTATGAAGCCCGCCGGTTCCATGTGGAATGCATACGCGCCAAGGGTTTGACGCACTCCGTCTATTTCAAGATCAATCAACAGCGTGTTGCCGGACTCCTGGCCCGGCTCCGGCGCTTTTGCGGGGCGAATCAGGCGTTCGCGCAGAATCGCTGTTTTTCCGTGTCCGATGTCAATCGCCGTTTCCGTGAAACCGCGCACCGGCTTGGGCTGTGGGTAATCTTTCATGCCGCGATGCAGCCACGTGGGAACCGTGCCTTCGGTCAGACGCATGGTGGCAAGCGCACCAATTGGTTTGAGCATGGCCAACAGCACGACCATC
>JANOYK010000639.1:0-5784 GCA_031428855.1 Burkholderiales bacterium
ACGGCGTTCACCTTTGTGCTCGCCTTTGTCTTTGCGCTCAGCCTTGCGGGCTTCACGTGCGGCTTTCATTTCGTCGCGGGTGACTTTGCCGTCTTTGTTGGCATCCACTTTGTCAAAGTTTTTCGACAGGCCTTTCATCCCGGCGGCGTCGGCTTCGGCTTTGCTGATGGTGCCGTCGTTGTTGGTGTCGGCTTTCTTGAAGCGCTCGCCGCCTTTGTGTTCGCGCCCTTTACGCTCGCCGCGTTCGCCTTTGGCGGCGGGGGCGGTGGCACCAGCCGGGCTGGCAGGGGCAGGGGCGGTTTGCGCCATGGCAAAAGCGGGGGCAAGTGCGATTGCGGTGACGAGGGTGAGGTGTTTGAGGACGTTCATGAGTTTCTCCTTTGAGTTAGCGGGTCTGGTTGGTGAACTGCGTGACGACCCGATGGAGGATATAACGGTCCGTCCGGCGGCTGGTGTACCCGGTTTACAGGCTGTTACATTTAGCGCTCCTCAACTTACAGGAGAGCCGTCATGAGCGAATCGGGATTGCTGGAGCGCGCTGGTGTGGATCAGTCCGCCACACCACCGCCTGGCATTACGCAACTGGAAATTGACCAGCGCGTTTACGACTTGTACGACGAGTATTGCCACGGCCAGATTGACCGGCGCACGTTTTTGTCGCGCGCCGCGTCGATTGCGGTGATTGGAGGCACCGGTCTGGCGATGGCGCAGGCGCTGCTGCCGCGTTACGCGCAGGCGCAGACGATTTCATTCACCGATCAGCGCATCAAGGCCACCTATGTGACCTACCCGTCGCCGGGCGGCAACGCCGGCACCATGCGCGGCTACCTGGTGCAGCCGGCCGGTGCCGGGCCACACCCCGCCGTGCTGGTGGTGCATGAGAACCGCGGTCTCAACCCCTACATTGAAGACGTGGCGCGGCGCGCGGCGGTGGAGGGCTTTCTGGCGCTGGCGCCGGATGGCTTGTTTCCGGTGGGCGGCTATCCGGGCAATGACGACGATGGCCGCTCGCTCCAGGCCGGGCTGGATCAAGCCAAGCTGCGCGCCGACATGGTGAGCAGCGCGCGCTTTGTGAAAGCGCACCGGCTCTCGAACCGCAAGCTGGGCGTGACCGGGTTTTGCTATGGCGGCTGCATTGTCAATTTTCTGGCGGCCGAGCTGGGGGCAGACATGCAGGCCGGTGCGCCGTATTACGGCGTGGCGGCAGACACTGCGAGTGTGTCCAGGATCAAAGCGCCGCTGGTGGTGCATCTGGCCGAGCATGACGAGCGCATCAACGCCACCTACCCGGCGTTTTCTGCCGCGCTTAAGGCAGCGAACGTGGCGCACGAGGTGCATACCTACCCGGGCACCCAGCACGGCTTTCACAACAACTCGACACCGCGCTATAGCGAAGCGGCGGCCAAGCTGTCGTGGGAGCGCACCGTGGCGCATTTCAAAAAACATCTGGCCTGAGTGACTCGCCGGCCGGCGCTCGGCGCGTATCTGCAGCGCATGCTTGCGCGGCCTGCGGTGCATGCTTGCGCGGCCTGCGGTGCATGCTTGCGCGGCCTGCGGTGCAGCGGGTGTTTGCCACCGAGAAGCTGCCGCCGCCGTTTGTTTGATGGCGCATGGATGGTGCGGCCGATGCGCTCGAAGGTCTGGCAGTTAGAATGACCCGCATGTCTGAAACCATCTACCGCGCCGATTGCCGCGCCTGCCCGCGCCTCGCCAAATTTCTCGACAAGACCAAATATCAGTATCCGGAATATTTTTGCAAACCGGTGCCGCCGTTTGGCGCGAGTGACGCAGCGCTCGTCATCGTCGGCCTCGCGCCCGGCATGCACGGGGCCAACCGCACCGGCCGGCCCTTCACCGGCGACCATGCCGGATATCTGCTCTACGCCACGCTCAAAACATTTGGCTTTGCCAGCGGCACCTTCTCGCCCGATGGCGGTGATGATCTGGTGCTCAACAATTGCCGCATCAGCAATGCCGTCAAGTGTCTGCCGCCAGACAACAAGCCCGGCACCGACGAGATCAAACGCTGCAATCCGTTTCTCGCCGCTGACCTCAAGCAACCGGGTGCGCGCGTGATCGTCGCGCTCGGCTTGATTGCACACGGCGCATTGCTCACCGCGATTGGCCTGAAAAAATCGCATTGCAAGTTCGCACACGGTGCTGAGCATGTGCTGCCGGTAGTGGGAGGAGGGCAACTCATCATGGTCGACAGCTACCACTGCAGCCGCTACAACACCAACACCGGGCGGCTCACCCCCGCCATGTTCGAGGCCGTGTTTGCGCGCGCACGCGCGCTGGTGGATGCGTAAGCAGCAAGGTGTTGCATGCGCAAGTCAGCCAAAACCCTTGGTGGGAGCCATTCTTCAGGCGTCACTTCTGAAACCGTTGGTGGCGGAGGCTCTCAGGCCGGTGCATCGGTTGAGGTGTCTGCGAACACTGTTCCTGCGCCCGCTGCTGCGCCTGCGGTTGCGCTGAACCTGACCACTGCGCCGCCCGGCACGCAGGCAGCCGCGCAGGCCGATCCGCCAGCCGCGCCCACGGCACCGCCCATGGTGCCGCCCGCGGCACCGCCCACGGTGCCACTAGCCCCAGCCTTCGACGCCACCGAGTTCCTCCAGACCTGCCCCAATCTGCCCGGCGTCTACCGCCACATCAACGCTGCAGGTGATGTGCTCTACGTCGGCAAGGCGCGCGATTTAAAAAAGCGCGTCTCGACCTATTTTCAAAAAGGCCACAACGGCCCGCGCATCGCCCACATGGTGAGCCAGGTGGCGCGGGTTGAGGTCACGGTCACGCGCTCCGAGTCCGAAGCGCTGCTGCTCGAAAACAATCTCATCAAGGAACTGGCTCCGCGCTACAACAGCCTGTTTCGCGACGACAAGAGTTATCCCTATCTGATGATTACCGGCCACACGGTGCCGCAAATCCGTTTTTATCGCGGCGCCACCGACAAGCGCCACCACTACTTCGGCCCGTTCCCCAATTCCAACGCCGTGCGCGAGAGCCTGCAAATTTTGCAAAAGGTGTTCCGCCTGCGCACCTGTGATGACGGCGTGTTCGCTAACCGCTCACGCCCCTGTCTGCTGCACCAGATCGAGCGCTGTACCGCGCCCTGCGTGCAATTGATCTCGAAGGAAGACTACGCGCGCGACGTGCGCGACGCCACCCGTTTTCTCTCGGGCCAATCGCAAGAGTTGCTGGCCGAGCACCAAGCCGAGATGATGCGCAAGTCCGAAGCACTGGAGTTTGAAGCAGCCGCGCAGATCCGTGACCGCATCAGCGCGCTGGCCCACGTGCTGCAAGCGCAAGGGGCTGAGTCGATCAACGAAACCGATGTCGATATCGTCGCCTGCGTGGTGGGGCAGGGCATGGCCTGCGTCAGCCTGGCCATGGTGCGCGGCGGACGGCACCTGGGTGACAAACAATTGTTCCCCCAGCATGTCGAAGACGCCAGCGCCGCCGATGTGCTCGCCGCCTTCATGGTGCAGCACTACCCCGGCCGCTTTACGCCGCCCGCCATCGTCATCAATCACGATCTGCCCGATGTGGAGGAGTTGGCGGAAGCCTTGTCGGGCGATGCCGGCCGGCGTGTCAACGTCATCCGCTTTCCGCAAGAGCAGCGCCGCCTCTGGCTCACCATGGCCGAGAAAAACGCCGAGATCGCGCTCGCACGGGTGCAAGCCGAGCGCGGCACTGCGCACGCGCGCACGCGCCTGCTGGCCGGCCTGCTCGCACTCGACGAACCCGCAGGCGGCTTCGAGACCCTGCGCATCGAATGCTTCGACATCAGCCACACCGCGGGCGAAGCCACGCAAGCTTCCTGCGTGGTCTATCACCACCACAAAATGCAATCGTCCGACTATCGGCGCTACAACATCACCGGCATCACACCCGGCGACGACTACGCCGCCATGCGCCAGGTGCTCACACGCCGCTACGAAAAAGTCGCCGCAGCCGTCAACGACAGCACCGCGATCAAACCTGACTTGGTGTTGATCGACGGCGGCAAAGGCCAGGTCGACATTGCGCGGCAGGTGATGGCCGAGGTCGGCTTGACCGACCCGCTATTGGTCGGCGTCGCCAAAGGTGAAGAGCGCCGGCCGGGCCTGGAGACACTCATCTTCGCTGATGGCCGCGCACCGGTGAACCTGCCGGCCGACAGCCCGGCCCTGCACCTGATTCAAACCATCCGCGACGAAGCCCATCGCTTCGCCATCACCGGCCAGCGCGCCAAGCGCGACAAGGCGCGCGTGACGTCCAGCCTCGAAGTCATCGACGGCATCGGTGCCAAGCGGCGGCAAAAACTGCTGGCGCGCTTCGGCGGCCTGCAGGGCGTGCGCAGCGCGAGTGTCGAAGATTTATCGACGGTGGACGGCATCAGCCATGAGTTGGCTGAGCGGATTTATGCGCAGTTGCGGTAGTGGCGGGGTGAAGCGTTCTGCATTTGCGCCGTATCACGGCGCATAGGTATCACGGCAACCACCGCGCCTCCCGGTACTGCCGCAAATACCCAATCATCTGCTCCCCGGTATCAGCCACGCCATGAAAACCATGCAATCGCGCCTTGGTGGTGTCGGTGAGATTGTCGGCTTCCACACCCCAGAAAAAATCGGCGAAGTTCCACGCGGCGATGGTGCTTAAGGGGGTGGCTTGCAGACCGTGCCGCGTGACGATGCGGGTCCATGCGGCGTCTTTGTCCTTCATCCAATCGGCCAATTTGCATGGACGCACCTCGCCCTGCGGCAGATTGAAATGGGCTGCGAGCCTTGGCCAGAGCCACTTCCAGCGGAATGCACTGCCGTCGCTGATGTTGTAGGCCTGATTGCGCGCTGGCTCGCTGGTGGACATCCAGACCATCGAGCGGGCGAGCAGGGTGGCGTCGGTCACTTCGGTCAGGGCGGTGAAGGCTGCGTGGGTGCCGGGGAAGTCGAACGGCAAGCCGTGCTCGGCACACATCGCCGCCCACATGCCGATGGCGCTGACCATGTTGCGCGGGCGCTCGGGCGCGAAGTCGTAAATGAAATGCGGGCGGCAGGCTGACCAGGCCCATGCTTTGCCTTGTTGATGTGCGCGCAGCAGGTCTTCCTGGTCGTAATAAAAATTGGGCGGCATGTGGCGCGGGTGGTCCTCGCGGGTGGGGGTGCGCGGTGGGCGCAGGCGCACGTCGTACCATTTTTGCCCTTCGACCAGATGCACATGCTGCAAGCCGGGCGCGGCCGCTTCGACCGCCTGGAGCACGTTGCGCAGCATGGCGGCATTGCTTGCCACGTCTTCAACGCCGCCTTCGCCAAAGGGCGCGCGGGCGGTGTAGAACAGATGGGTGACGCTGCGCGCGCCGGCCAGCGCCGCCATCGTGCCGGCGTGGTCGAGCAGGTCGGCGCACCGGTGGCTGTAACCGTGCGCGGCGGGGCCGGCCGGTGCGCGGCGTGACACGCCGATGACAGCGAAGCCCTGTGCGAGCAACACGTCGATCAGGCGTTTGGCGGCGGCGCCGGTGGCGCCGGCAATGAGTGGGGTGTGGGTGGGCATGGGGGTGAGGGTTTGTGTAATTTGGTAGGCAAGCGCGTGGGTAAGCGTTTGGCTAAGCGATTGGGTAAGCGTTTAAAGTTGAGGCTGAGCCATCGCGTCTCCCCCGCCGGGGAAATCGCGCACTGGCACCGCACGGCAGCGGGCATGTTAACGCTGCCTTGACCGAAAACAATGCCACGAAACAACGCGCGCGGCGATTGACCCCGCGCAGGAGCCCCCACCGTGAATGCCCCCGACCACCTTTCCCTTCTCACT
>JANOYK010000640.1:0-7053 GCA_031428855.1 Burkholderiales bacterium
CGATTACGCCTGGGACAACGCCAACCAGTTGACCGGCATCAGCTTCAAACTGCCGGGGCAGGCAGACCGGGTCACCAGCTACACCCATGACGCCGCCGGGCAGATGACCTCGAAGACGCTGCCGGGCGCCAACGGCAATCCGGGCATCCGCACCACCTACAGCTTCGACAGCGCCGCACGCGTGACCCAGATCGAATGGCGCAACCCGCCGTATGCCATCGCAGATCAGATCGATGCGGTCAGCTACACCTACGACGCCAACGGCAACCGCCTCACCAAGACCTTCTCCGGCACCGGGCCGAACGCGTTCCCGACCGCGAGCGTGCAGGAGACACCGTTCAGCGCCACCTACAACGCTGCCAACCGCATGACGGCGGATTTGTGTACGCCGCGTTGCGCGGCGGAGGGTGGGCGGGTCGGGCGGAGTTAAGCGATGGCCTGGGAGAGGATGCTGCGCAGGGAGGCGAGGTCGGGGGCGGCGAGGGAGCCGAGGGAGCGGATCGCGAGGGCCTGCTCGATGGTGGCGAAGACGGGTTTGAAAGCGGATGGCTTGATCAGGCCGGCGGCGCGCCAATCGGCGACGAGGGCCTCGGCGAAGCCGGGCGGGGAACGCAGTTGGCTGGTGATGGCCAGGATCACCAGATCGCGGCGGCGGGTGTTGTAGGAGTCGGAAGAGACGATCACGGCGGGCCGCTGCTTGGCGCCGGACTGGTCGGAGAAGGGAAACGGCACCAGGATCACGGCGCCGAAGGTGAAGCGAGCGAGGGCGGACATCACAGACATCAGAGGCGGTCGTAGGCGGCGTCTTCGTCGTTGTCCCAGACAGCCGCGAAGGCCGGCTCCGACGTCTTGGTGGCAGCCTGGGTCAGGCGGTCCTGATCGGCGCGCGCGCGCAGGAAATCGACGAAGTCCTCGACCTCGGCCATGCGTTGCGGCGGCAGTTGCTTGATCTTCTCGATCAAGACTTGTTCAGTGGCGCTCATGGGGATGCTCCGGTGCGGTTCAACGGTTGGCGACCTTGGCGACGCCTTCGAGCACGCCGGCCACTTGATTCTTGACGATCATCGCTTCGAGCATGGTGCGGATCGCCTCGCGTTCTTTCTTGGGCATGCGCGCGACGGCCTCGAACTGGAACTTCATGTCGTCGTCTGGGCCGCGCTCGGCCGCATCAAAAACTAACGCATCCGCACTCACGCGCAGAGCCTGGGCGAGGTGCTTGACGACATCGAGGCTAGGTTGCGAGTTACCGCCCTCATAGCGGCGGATTTGCAGGACGTGGACGCCGACTAGATCGGCCAGCGCTTGCTGGGTGAGGCTGCGCTCCTTGCGCAGGGCGGTCAAGCGTTCGGGGAATTCCATGTGCCAGAAGCCGGATTGATTGAATGGCTGCATTGTTCACTTCCATTCGGAGTTGATTGGAAAGAGATAACGTATATGTTAGCGCAACAATATCAATTAGGACGGTTGACGGACTTTAGGAGAGCCCCGGCATGGCACGCATTCCGGCAGAAGAAACCGAGCGGCTAAAGAATGAAGTGTGGCCTGGAAACCCTTGACCAGAGCCATTCTTGACGGTATGCCCGTCCAGGAAAGCACTGAATAAGCCCGCAGCGCAGAAAAAACTCTCCCGCAATTGGATGATGTGATGCGCACTAACGTTCGCGAGTGGGCCGGCCGGCGACTGATGCGGGGATTTTCTAGAACGAACGCGGCAGGCCGAGCACGTGCTCGGCGATGTAGGAGTAGATCAGATTGGTCGAGATCGGCGCGACCTGATACAGCCGTGTCTGGCGGAATTTGCGCTCGATGTCGTATTCACACGCGAAGCCGAAGCCGCCGTGGGTTTGCAGGCAAACGTTGGCGGCCTCCCACGATGCCTTGGCGGCGAGGTACTTGGCCATGTTGGCTTCGGCACCGCAGGCTTGGTGCGCGTCGAACAATTCGCACGCCTTCCAGCGCATCAGATTCGCCGCTTCGGTCTCGATGTAGTTCTCCGCAATCGGGAACTGCACGCCCTGGTTCTGGCCAATCGGGCGGTCGAACACGATGCGCTCGTTCGCGTACTTGGTCGCGCGGTCGATGAACCAGTAGGCGTCGCCGACGCACTCGGCTGCAATCAGGGTGCGCTCGGCGTTGAGGCCGTCGAGAATGTATTTGAAGCCTTTGCCCTCTTCACCAATCAGGCTGTCCGCCGGGATTTCGAGATTGTCGAAAAACAGCTCATTGGTCTCATGATTGACCATGTTGCGGATCGGCTGCACCGTGAGGCCGTTGCCGATGGCCTGATGCAGGTCGACCAGAAAAATCGACATGCCGTCGGACTTGCGCTTGACCTGATCGACCGCAGTGGTGCGCGCCAGCAGGATCATCAAGTCGGAATGCTGAATCCGCGAGATCCATACCTTCTGGCCGTTGATGACGTAGCGGTCACCCTTTTTCTCGGCCGTGGTTTTGAGTTTGGTGGTGTCAGTGCCGGTGGAGGGCTCGGTCACGCCCATTGATTGCAGGCGCAACTCGCCGCTGGCGATCTTGGGCAGATACAGTTTTTTCTGCGCGTCCGAGCCGTGGCGCAGCAGCGTGTTCATGTTGTACATCTGGCCGTGGCAGGCCCCGGCGTTGCCGCCGTTGCGGTTGATTTCTTCCATTACCACCGAGGCTTCGGCGAGACCCAATCCAGAGCCGCCGAACTGCTCGGGGATCAGCGTCGCCATCCAGCCCGCCTGGGTGAGTGCATCGACAAAGGCTTCCGGGTAGCCGCGCGCCTCGTCGATCTTGCGCCAGTACTCGTCCGGGTATTGTTTGCACAGATCGCGCATCGCATCGCGCAGGTCTTGGTAGTTGCCGGTCATGATGGATCACCTCATGGAGTGAAGGAGGGTCAACGCCTCCTGCGATGGGAATGCCTGACGAAAAACGGACCGTGTACCGGCGCGGACTAACGCCCGCCAGTGAGCGCGCCGCGCCGCGGCTGTGACGCCGGACTGCGCGCTGGTGCGCGCGCCGGACTGGAGGGCGCGCTGCGATGCTGGTGCGGGGCACCTGCTGTGCCCGCTCCGCTGCCAGTGCGGCCGCCTGCGCCGGTTCTTGCGCCGCCGCGCACGCCAGCACCCGCGCCATTGCCTGAGCGTGATGCTGTGCCACTGCGTGCGCCCGCTCCGCTGCGGCCACCGCCGCCACCATTGCGGCCTTGCGACGGACCGCCGCGCCCCTGCCGCTGCAAAATCGGTTCGGCCTTGGCATGGGGATCAGGCTCAAAACCGGGAATCACCACGCTCTCGATTTCGCGTTTAATCAGACGCTCGATGTCGCGCAGAAAAATGTGTTCATCGACGCACACCAGCGACACCGCCTCACCGCTGGCCCCGGCACGGCCAGTGCGGCCGATGCGGTGTACGTAGTCTTCTGGCACATTCGGCAAGTCGTAGTTGACCACGTGCGGCAACTGGTCGATGTCGATACCTCGCGCGGCGATGTCGGTCGCCACCAGCACCTGCAGGCTGCCGTCCTTGAACTCGGCCAGCGCGCGGGTGCGCGCTCCCTGGCTCTTGTTGCCGTGAATCGCCAGCGCGGTGATGCCATCGCCATCAAGCTGCTCAGCCAGACGGTTGGCACCGTGCTTGGTGCGCGAGAACACCAGTACCTGATGCCAGTCATTTTTCTTGATGAGGTGCGCCAGCAGCTGGCGCTTCTTGTCGCGGTCGACCGGGTGAATTTTTTGCTTGATGATCTCGACCGTCGAATTGGGCGGCGTGACCTGGATCAGCGCGGGTTTGTTGAGCAGGCTGTCGGCGAGCGCCTTGATTTCATCGGCAAAAGTGGCCGAGAACAGCAGGTTCTGGCGCTTGACGCCATTGACCATCGCGGGCAGCACTTTGAGGATGCGCTTGATGTCGTGAATGAAGCCCATGTCGAGCATGCGGTCGGCTTCGTCCAGCACCAGAATTTCGACGTGCGACAAATTGACCAGGCGCTGCTCGTGCAGATCGAGAAGACGGCCTGGCGTGGCGACCAGAATGTCCACGCCGCTGCGGATCGCACTCACTTGCGGGCCTTGGCCGACGCCGCCAAAAATCACGGTTGATTTGATCTTGAGATATTTGCCGTAGGTGCGCACGCTCTCTTCGATCTGCGCTGCCAGCTCGCGCGTCGGCGTCATGATGAGAGTGCGGATTGGCCGGCCGGACATCGGATTGACCGGCTTGGCGGTGGTCGACAGGCGGTGCAGAATCGGCAGCGTGAAGCCTGCCGTTTTGCCGGTGCCGGTCTGTGCGCCGGCCAGCAGATCGCCGCCCGAGAGCACAGCGGGAATCGCCTGCATCTGGATCGGCGTGGGGGTGGTGTAACCGGCGTCAGCAATCGCGCGCAGGATTGGTTCGGACAGGCCGAGGGTGGTGAAAGGCATGGGGGTCTCTTTGTAGAAAAGCAAAAGGCTTGCATCGGAAATCCAACGCAAGCCTTTTAAGAATGATTGGTGGCCAAGGGCGGAATCGAACCACCGACACAAGGATTTTCAATCCTCTGCTCTACCGACTGAGCTACTTGGCCGAAGCCCGCCATTATAGCTGAACTGGCGAGCGATTCAGAGGCCTTGTTGGTGCCTGAGGGGGTGCCAGCGGGGGTGCGGACTCCCCCGAAAGCGCTGCGCCCAAACAAAACGGCAGCCGAAGCTGCCGTTTTATGCGATGCAATTGCCGGGCGTCAATCGCCGTACATCTTCTGCTTCAACTCACGCCGCTGCTGCGCTTCAATCGACAGGTTGGCGGTGGGTCTGGCCAACAGGCGCTTGAGGCCGATGGCATCGCCGGTCTCGTCGCAATAACCGTATTCACCGGTTTCAATCCGCGCCAGTGCCTGTTCGATTTTTTTCATCAGCTTGCGTTCGCGGTCGCGCGTGCGCAGTTCAAGCGCGTGCTCTTCTTCAATCGTGGCGCGGTCGGCCGGGTCGGGCACCGAAGGCGTTTCGCGCAGATGCTCGGATGTCTCGCCCGCGTTGGCCAGCAATTCCTGCTTCAACTTTTTCAGGCAATCCTTGAAAAACGCCATTTGCACGTCGTTCATGTAATCCTTGACAGGCATGCGCAACAATTCCGATTCGGTCGGAATTTTGACGGGTGTTTTTGTTTTCACTGCGGTTGCCATGGATTGCCTCTTATGCCTTCAAAAAAATACAGACTAGCTGACGGTACACAACTCCAACCCCTTGGTAAACACTTCCTGGGGCAGGTTACGACCGATAAAAACCATTTTACTCGTTCTCTTTTCGTCAGCGCCCCAGGGTTTTGCGAGGTCGCCGCCCATCATCATGTGGACCCCCTGGAACACCACGCGGCGCTCCTGGCCCTTCACATGGAGGACGCCTTTATACCGCATCATGTCCTGCGCATAGACCTGGATCATGGCCGACAAAAACTCTTCGAGTTTGGCCGAATCGAACGGCTTGTCGGTCTTGAAAATGAACGAGCGCACTGCGTCGTCGTGCTCGTGGGTATTGTCATCCAGAAAACCGGGTTCGATTTCGAGGATCGAGTTCAGATTGAAACCGCGGATGTCGAGGATGTCGTCAATCGGCGTGTTGCCAAAATGCACCGGCTTGACCGGCGCGCGCGGATTCATCTTGAGCAGGCGCTCTTTGAGCTTGGCCTGTTCGGCATCGGAAATCAAATCGGTTTTGGACAGCAGAATGCGGTCGGCAAACCCGACCTGCTCCTGCGCTTCATGGTGATCGTCCAGCTGCTTTTGCGCGTGCTTGGCGTCGACCACCGTGACGATGGCATCGAGCAGATAGTAGTTGCCGATGTCTTCGTCGATAAAAAAGGTTTGCGCCACCGGGGCTGGATCGGCCAAGCCGGTGGTTTCAATAATGATGCGGTCAAAATCGAGGGTCTTGGCTTCGCGCTTGCGTTTGAGGTCGCCCAGAATGCGCACCAGATCGCCGCGCACGGTACAGCAGATGCAGCCATTGTTCATCTCGATGATCTGCTCCTGCCCGGCTTCGCGCAGCAGGATCTCGTTGTCGATGCCCTCTTCGCCGAATTCGTTTTCGATCACGGCAATCTTGTGGCCGTGCTGCTCACTCAGGATGCGGTTGAGCAGTGTGGTTTTGCCGGCCCCGAGAAAGCCGGTGAGAATCGTGACGGGGACTTGAGCGGCCATGAGGATTTCGCAGTGGGCGCTGCCGCAGAATAGCAGCCGCCCGGAGGGCTGGAAGGGGCGCGAGAATACCAGAAGCGCGCCGGGATTGCCGGGCTTGGTTTTGCACGGTGGTGTGCGGTGCCCGGTGTGACGTGTCCGGTGTGCGGCGTGCGCCGGCACGGGCGGCGGCGAATGGCGCGCACGCTTCCGGGCAGGCTGCATCCAGTCATGCAGCGCCCGCGTATCATCAGCCATACAAAAACCGAACCTGAGGAACACCATGAACCGGCTTGAATCGATCCTGATTGCCCGCACTGCCCCCGCCATCATCACGCGGGTGACGCGGCGTGATTTTTTGCACAGTGCAGCGGCCATTGCAGCGGGCGCGGCGGCCCAGCCGCTGTGGGCGCAGGCGCCGGCCGAGAGCATTCACGACCTCAGGGGCGCGGCGCTGGTCAATGGTGAGCGCATCAACCGCCGCACCGTGATCCGCAGCGGCGACACGGTGCAGACCGGTTCGGACGGACGGGTCACGTTTGTGGTCGGCGGCGATGCGTTCTTTTTGCGTGAGCGCTCCGAGCTGCGCATCGAAAAATCGCCGATGGGCGACTTCTCGATTTCGGCTTTGCGCATGATCACCGGTGCCGTCGGCATGGTGTTCGGCAAGCGCAGCGCTTCGCAAGTGGCGATTAGCACACCCACCGTCACGGCCGGCATTCGCGGCACCGGCTGCTACATGGAGACGCGCGGTGACGCTACGTATTTTTGTACTTGCTACGGCGCGATTGAATTGACCGGCATGAAAGACACCTCGCAAAAGGCCCTGATCGCGGCGTCACATCACCAGCCCAAGCTGGTGTACAGCGAGCCGCGCGATGGCCAGTGGATTGCCGACGCCAAGGTGGACAACACCCACACCGA
>JANOYK010000641.1:0-3442 GCA_031428855.1 Burkholderiales bacterium
ACGTTTGATTTCTTCCTGCTCAAGTTGCTCGATGATGCTGCTCATGATGTATTGCCCTTCTATATGTAAATGGACCGGGTTTGATTTTCACGCACCGCGTCACAGATTTTCTGTCTGCTCTGCCGCGCGTAAAACTGCCCCAGCTTCAAAGTGCAAGAGCAACCGTGTTGCAATGGTTGATTGCACCGTTTGTAGTCGAAGCTCAGCTGTCAGACGACCCTGCCGCCGCTTTCACTTCGGCACGGGCTTGTTCCAGCACCTTCACTTCGTCACGGCTTAACGCTCGGGCGGCCCAGGCTTGCACCAGTTCAGGCCGCCGTTGCATCGTCCGCACCAGCGATTGCTTCAACCGCCAGCGCGCAATTTCCTGGTGGTTGCCGGACAACAGCACGTCCGGCACCCGCACCCCTTCATACTCTTCGGGCCGCGTGTAGTGCGGGCAATCGAGCAGGCCGTTCACAAACGAATCCTGCTCCACCGAGGCCGCATCATTCATCACGCCCGGCAACTGCCGCACCACCGCATCAATCAGCACCAGGGCGGCCAGTTCACCGCCCGACAACACGTAATCACCAATCGACACTTCTTCATCAACTTCGCGCGCAATCAGCCGCTCGTCAATGCCCTCATACCGGCCGCACAGCAACACCACCCCGCAGCCGCCCTGCATGTCATCGCGCAACTGCATCACCGCTTGATGATCCAGCCTTTTTCCCTGCGGCGAGAGATACAGCACTCGCGCCTTCACATTCTGTGCTGCCTGGGCCGCCCTGGCTGCCGCAATCGCCGCTGCCAGCGGTTTGGCCTGCATCACCATCCCCGGCCCGCCGCCGAACGGCCGGTCATCCACCCGGCGATACGTGTTGCCGGCGTAATCACGCGGGTTCCAGCACGCCAGACTCCAGGCTTTCTGCTCCAGCGCCCGCGCAGTAATGCCATGCGCCGTCACACTGGCAAACATGCCGGGAAACAGCGTGATCGCATCAAACCGCACCATCGCTGCATCCCTTTTTTACTGCGCTGCACTGCGCCGTGAAATCCTGTCCCGTTCTGACGGGTCAATAATCCAGACCCCAATCAACCCGTATCACACGCTGTTTCAGATCAACCACATCAACATACTGCGGCACAAACGGAATCAATCTTTCCTCTTGCGTGGCCGCCGCAACTGCCGCACCCGGGGTTGCGGCACCCAAGGTTGCAGCCACTTCGGCCCGCCGCACCCGCAAGACCTCGTGCGGCCCCAGATCAAGCAAACCAATCACCTGCCCCAGCGCTTCGTTCTGGCGGTTACACACCGCAAGCCCGATCAAATCAGACCAGTAATACTCATGTTCAGCCGGCGGCGCAAACAGCGAGCGCGGCACCGCCACCTGCAGGCCCTTGAGGGCAAAAGCCGCATCCCGGTCTTCCACCCCCGGCCATTTGGCGACCAGTGTGCCGCCGTGATCGGCCACCGCTTCCGGTATCACCAACTGCCAGACCGGTTTATCTTCGCTGCCGCGGTTACACCACCACTGGGCAAAATCGCCCAAGCCGTCGCGCGCCTCACCAAACGTGTACATCTTGACCCAGCCCTTGAGCCCGTAAGGCTCTTTGACCTGCGCCATCACCACCAGATCAGACGGTGCCGGGGTTATTGCCAGCGATGCCCCCGGTGCCGCCATGCCGCGCCTGCCCTCGACTTAAAACGCGGCGGAAAACTGAAGCAGAAAACTAAACCGGAAAACTTAGGCAGCCGCCGCAACCGCCGGCGTTTGCTTGACAAACTGCTTGAGCAAGCGCGCCACCGACGGCGACAATTGCGCGCCGACATTTTTCCAGTGGTTCACGCGCGCCAGATCAAACCGCAGCGCTTCTTCTTTTTCGGTCGCGATCGGGTTGTAAAAACCGACACGCTCGATGAAGCGGCCATCGCGCGGATCGCGTGAATTGGCTGCCACGATGTTGTAAAACGGACGGCCCTTAGCGCCGCCGCGTGCCATACGAATGCTGACCATATACTGCCCTCACAAAAAACGAATTAAAAAAACAAATCGAAAATCAAATGGAAATCACGCGAAAAATCACATCGGCCACGCGCGCTTTGCGACACTGTCAAACCACGCTGGCGGTACCACCCAAACCGGCGCGCACGGATGAAACCTGTTAGATACCCGCACGCACAGAACCAGAAAAACCGGCTTGGCGAAAATCTTGGAAAGCCTTGAATTATAACTGCTTTCCGGCACTTTTTGCAATCTATGCCGTGGCTCGCCATGAGTCTGCAATGCGCCCGACCGCTGTCCCTGAAAAACTCGTACACTGCGCCAAAGTGCTCATTACGTCGCGCCGCTTTTTCCGCCCCTAACCGCCTCCATCCGCCCTATCCACTTTTATCAGCCCGTCTCGTCCAATCCCCCCGACGCCGTGAACTACCCGCTCAACGATACCCAAACCCTGGCCCCGTATTTCGACACCGCAGCGGATGCGGGCGATGCCGCCTTTACCCGCCCGCACACCCGCAAGGGGGTGCCTATCGGCGCATCGGCCAATTGGCGTCTGGCGCAGGGGCCGGACCAGGTGGTGGCGATGCGCGCGTCCGGTGCCCGGGTGTGGGATCAGGACAACCGTGAATATATTGATTACGTCTGCGGGTACGGCACCGTGCTGCTCGGCCACGCCGACCCGGATGTCAACGCCGCGATTGCGGCCCAGCTCGAACTAGGGATCCAGACCGGTGCCACGTCACACCGCGAAGTCCAGCTGGCCGATGAATTCTGTGCCGCCATGCCCGGCATGGATGCGCTGCGCTTTCACATCGGCACCACGGCGGCGGTGCAAACCGGGTTGAAGATTGCGCGCGTCGCCACCTCGCGTGAGCTGATCGTGCGCTTCGCCGGACAGCATCACGGTAATCTGCCGCTGGGGCCAGCGCTGGTGCTGCCGTGGAACGATGCAGATGCCCTGCGCGCCGCCTTTGTCATCCACGGCGCGTCGATTGCCGCCGTGCTGGCCGAGCCGCTGATGGCACGCTGCGGCGGCTTTGAACCCGCGCCCGGATTTTTCGGACTGGTGCGGCAGCTCTGCACCACCCATCAGGCGGTGTTCATGCTTAACGACGCCATCACCGGTTTGCGCATCGATTTTCAGGGAGCCATCGGCAAGTATCTGCTGACCGGCAATCTCGGACCCGACCTCGTCATCTGCGGTCAATCGCTCGGCAATGGCGCGCCCATCAGCGCGCTGGCCGGCCGCGCCAAGTTGATGGCGCTGCTGGTGTCCAACGCGGTGCCCCATGCCGGCACCTTCAGCGGCAGCAGCATCGGCATTGCTGCCGGGCTGGCAGTGTTGTCGCGTCTGCGCGTCAGAGGCCCGCGCATGTATCAAGCGCTGCACAATCATGGCCGCACCCTGATGGCAGAGCTGGAAATACTCGGGCGCGAAACCGGCGTGCCGGTGA
>JANOYK010000642.1:0-2220 GCA_031428855.1 Burkholderiales bacterium
ACCGGCGGAACTTACCGGCGGAACCCACCCGCCGACCTCACTACCCGTCCCATCCCTCTTTTCACCCACCCCTCCACCCCGCCACCCCTCCACTCAAGAGAAATCCATTTCATGAACAAGTTCGCCACGGCGGTCACTATCGCCCTCGCCACCCTCCTGACCCACGCCCCGCTTGCCGGTGCCCAGACCACCAAGACGGCCTCGGGCATCGACATCACCGTCCTCATCGAGGGCGCTGGTGCCACGCCCAAGGCCAACGATACCGTGAAGGTTCATTACAAAGGCACGCTCACCGATGGCCAGGAATTCGACAGCTCGTTTCGCCGCAAGGAACCAGCGACGTTCCCGCTCGACCGCGTGATCCCGTGCTGGACCGAAGGCGTGCAGTCGATCAAGATTGGCGGCCGGGCGAAACTGGTCTGCCCGCCCAATCTGGCTTACGGCACGCGTGGCGTAGCCGGCACGATTCCGCCCAATGCGACGCTGGTGTTCGAAATCGATCTGCTCGAGATCGTCAAGTAAACCGGCATCACAGCTGGGCCGCGAGCAAGCCACAAGCGCGACACAAGCGCGACACAAGCGCGACAAGCCAGTCCCCTCGATCAGGCACAATCTCTGTCTCGTCATTCACCTCTTAGGAGTTTTCACGCATGTCCAACATCGGCTTTCGCATTCTGCCCGCCCCCAAGCGCGCACCCGCTGCACTCATCAAACAATTCAAAAATGTCGTCGTCGCGCATTTGTCCGACTGCATGAACCGCCTGCCCGGTGCCGATGGCCTCAACCCGATGCACCGCGGCGGGCAGATGCTCGGCGTCGCGCTCACCGTGCGCGTCTCACCCGGCGACAACCTGATGGTGCATAAAGCGATCGACATCGCCCAGCCCGGCGACGTGATCGTGGTCGATGCCGGCGGCGATTTGTCGCAGGCGATCATCGGTGAAATCATGAGCACCATGGCTGCCAAACGCGGCGTGGCCGGCATGGTGATCGACGGCGCGATCCGTGATTCAGGCGCGCTGGCCGAATCGAAATTCCCGGTCTACGCGCGCGGCGTCACCCATCGCGGCCCGTACAAAAACGGCTTCGGCGAAATCAATGTGCCGGTGTCCATCGGCGGCATGGTGGTTAACCCCGGTGACATCATCGTCGGTGATGACGACGGCGTCATCGCCGTGGGCGTTGACATCGCCGCCATCGTGCTCAAAGCCGCCAAGGCCAAAGCCAAGGATGAAGACGCCACGCTCGATGCCATCCGCAAAGGCAAAAAAGTCGACCGCACCTGGGTCGACAAAGCGCTGCGCGCCAAGGGCTGCGATGTCTGATTGTTCCGGCGGCAGTGCGGTGCAATAGGGCGGTGCCTGCGGTTCGCGCACCGTGAAATGTTGCTGCACCGCCTGATGTTGCGCCGCGCGCCAGGCCGCGCGCAGGCGCGCAATCAAACGTTCACGGTCACCAAACACCTCGGCATTGACCAGCCGCAGCACGGTGATGCCGCGCGCTTCGAGATCGCGCGTTTTGTTGAGGTCCAGCCGCCAGCGTGATTGCGCGCGGTGATAACCGCCATCGACCTCAATCGCCAGCTTGATCGCCGGAAAATAGAAATCGACGATCCAGCCGCCCACCGGCCACTCGCACTTGAATTCACCGGCCAGCGCACCGCCGCCAAGCCGATTGAGAATTTGTTCAAGCGCAGTTTCGGCAAGGGTCGGCGCTTGTCCGTAACGGCTCATGTCAGCGCCTCGCCCTGCGGCCTGCGCGCAGCGGGCGTCATCTTTGGAGCTGCCGGTGTCGTGTTGTTTGCGGTCGGGGCGGCCGATTTCAACCTTACGATTTTCTCGTAAAGTTGGTCAGAGCCGGTCTCCTGAGTTTGTTGGGCGGCTTCATGTGGCAGGCGGGGCATGTCTTTACCTGATAAAAATACAGTAGTGTAATTGTGGCAATATTCCCGCCCAATTACAAGACCCCGGCGACTGCGCTACTTCAACACCCCCGGCAGCCACATCGCCAACCCCGGAAACACCACCAGCGCGGCCAGCAGCACGCAGTCGGCATAGAGAAACGGCATCACGCCGCGAAAGATTTTTTGCAGCGGCACATCCGGGTTCTGGCTTTGCACCACAAATACCGTGAGGCCCACCGGCGGCGAGATCAGCCCCACCGTGGACATGACGGTGACAAACACGCCGAACCAGACCGGGTCGTAGCCCAAGCCCTTGA
>JANOYK010000643.1:0-6987 GCA_031428855.1 Burkholderiales bacterium
CGCAATCATGGTGACAAAAAAGGCCGGCCCCTGGCCGCGCTCGGTCTTGAAAATCATTTTGTCGACCAGCGTGCCGATGACGCGCGAGAAGAACATGACAAAGGTGTTGACCACGCCTTGAATCAGCGCGAGCGTGACCATATCGCCGTTGGCGGCGTGCGCCACCTCGTGGCCGAGCACGGCTTCGGCCTCCGCGCGGGTGAGGCCGCTGAGCAGGCCGGTCGAGACCGCGATGAGTGAACTGTTTTTGCTCATGCCGGTGGCAAAGGCGTTGACATCGGGTGAGTCGTAGATGCCGACTTCGGGCATGCTGATGCCGGCCCGCTCGGCATAGCCGCGCACCGTGTTGACCAGCCAGACTTCGGTGCCGTTTTGCGGCGCTTCGATCACCTGCACCCCCATCGAGCGCTTGACCGACCACTTGGAAATGGCGAGCGAGATGAAGGAGCCGCCAAAGCCCATCACCGCTGCAAAGATCAGCAAGGAGGTAAGGTTGAGGCCATTGGCATTGAGATACGGCTCCACCCCCAGCAGGCGCATGGTGACCGACAGCACCAGCACGATGGCCATGTTGGTGGCAAGAAAAAGGATGGTGCGTTTCAAGTTTGTCTCCGGTTTAAAAAGTGCCGCAGATTTGACAGCGGTCTTCTGGTTTGGTTCACGGCGGGGTTCACGGCGTGGTTGGCGGCTTGTTTCGCGGTGCAGCGCGCCTGCCAGTCACCGTTTGCCGCTGCTTGTCACACCCCGCTTGTCAGCCCGCTTGTCACGCTGCTTGTCACGCCGGTGCCACCTTGCCGCCGCGCTGCACGCCGGCCAGCGCCTCCATGGTGCGGCACACCGCTGCCGTGTCTTCAGCCCCGTAACCCTGGCTTTGTGCCGCATGATAGAACTGCGTCGCCAATGAGAACAGCGGCACCGGGCAGCGTAGACGCTCGGCAAAACGGCCGATGATGTCGAGGTCTTTCATGAACATGTCGATCTGCGCGCTCGGGTTGTCGTCGTAGCGGTCTGCCACCATCAGCGGGCCGCGCATCTGGAACATACGCGAGGTGGCGGCGCTGTCTTGCAGCGTGTCGTACACCAGATTCAGGTCAATCCCGGCCTTGGCCGCCAGCGTGAAGGCCTCAGCCGCTGCCACGTTGTGAATATTGACCAGGTGGTTGGCCAAAAATTTCATGGTGCTGCCCTTGCCAAACGCGCCCAGGTAAACCTGCTTGCGCGACATGCCCTCAAACACCGGGCGGGCCGCGTCGAACGCGGCTTGATCGCCGCTGCCGAGCACCACCAGGTCTTTGTTGATGGCCTGCGTGCCGGTGCCGCTGACGGGGCAGTCGAGCAGTTGCACGCCGGTGCCGGCGAAGCCCGCCAGCGCTGCTTCCTTCACGTCAATCGGCATGGTGCAGGCATCTACCAGAATCCGGCCGGCCACCGCCTGCTTCGCCAGTTCGGCATACACCGCGAGAAACGCCTTGACACTCGGCAGCGAGACGATGCTCACCGGCGCGGCACGCATGACCTCGGCAGCGGAGGCGAGCAAGCGCCCGCCTTTGGCGGTGAAGCGCGCTGCGGCGTGCTTTGAGATGTCGAAACCGACGACGTCATGCCCGGCCTTGAGCAGATTGGCCGACATCGCGCCGCCCATGATGCCAAGGCCGATGACGCCGGTGATGCGAGGAGTGGCGGTTTGTGTCATGGTGGTTTTCCGTTTTAGGTGCAGGATGGTGGATGCGCATCATGCCTGAAATGACCGCGCGCGCGCCTGCCACGGCCATGGCAAATCAAAGCGCCGCCCGTGCAGCAGATCACTAAGCCAGCTTTTTTGCACCACGTAGTGAAAACTCAAAAAACCGCCCGCCGCCGCGAAGCTGCACACCAGCAAAAATTTGACCATGGCGGGCAGGTCGAACTGCACCAGCCACCAGCCCGCGAGCAGCAGCAGCGGCATGTGAATCAAAAACACCCAGTAGGATGACTGCGACACGTACAGGCTCCAGGCTGAGGCGCGGTCGAAAAAGCGCAGCGCGCTGCCGGTGAAAAAACAGATCAGCGCCCAGGTGCAACCGGCGTTGGCCAGCACCGCCGCCGCATGCAATGCGGCACTGCCGCCATGCGCGCTGTGGTCAAGACGGCTGGCCGCCATCGAGAGCGGAAACAGCACGGCGGCGAGCAGCGCGGCACGCGGCACGCGCCGCATCAGCGCGGGCAGCGCGGCGGGTTGCCGGTGCAGCACATAGCCGCACACAAAAAACCAGCCGTAGTAGAGCAGCGACGGCAGATGCGGTGTGAAATAGATGAAGCCTTCATGCACCTGGCCGCCTTGATACGGCCACAGCGTGGCGGCGGTAACGAGCGCACACGCGGTCACCAGCGACGGCGTGTTCAGCCAGCGCCGCACCTGCTGGTGGAAGGCTTCGATGCGCGCCAGCGCGCGGCAGGCCGGCAGCAGCAAATAGAACAAACACAGGTAATAGAGGAACCACAGATGACCGAGCGCAGGCTGCACCGGCATGCCCTTGGCCGTGAGCTCCGCCACCAGCGCCTCCACTGCGGCGCGTTCGGGGATCAGCGTGTGCGTGCCGAAGCGGGCGCTGAGCATGAAGTCGATGTGCAGCAGCCCGGTCGGCGGCAGGATCGTGATGAGGGCGAGCGCGAGCGGCGCTGCGATGCGGGCGGCGCGATTGCGGAGCGTGCCGCGCAGGCCGCGTTTGTCGACCAGCAGTGAAGCGAAGAAACCGGCCAGCACAAAAAAAACCGGCATGCGGAAACTGTGGATGAAGCCAAACAGGATGTCGAAGCCGAACCAGTTGTTGGGGTCGGTGGGGATCGGCATGGACGGCGGCGGCGCGGCCAGATACAGCATGGCGGCGTGGAACAGGATGCCGAGCAGCATCATGCCGCCGCGCAGCGCGTCCAGACCGAAGTAGCGGCGCTCGTCCATGTGGGTTCCTCTCGCGTGCGCAGTGTAACGCTGGCGCTGGTGGCGACACCAGCCGCAGACGCGTTGTGCTGGCGCGGCATTTGCGGATGGGATAATGGCCGATTCTTTTGACCTGCTGTTTAAGTGCGCCATGGCATCTGCTGCTCCCGAAACGTATTCGCTTGAGAACTTGCTGGCCGGCTGGGACGATGCGCCGGCCTTTGTCGAACCGGGCAACACGGTATCGCGCGGGCAGTTGCGCGCGGCCGCGCTCGCCGCTGCGCACGGCTTGCGCGCGCTTGGGTTCCAGCGCGGCGATGTGCTGGCACTGTGGCTGCCCAATGGCTTGGCCTGGGTGCAGTTGCTGTTCGCCGCAGCGCGCCTGGGTGTGTTGATTGTGCCGGTCAGCACGCGCTACCAAGCGCCTGAGGTGAAACACCTGCTTGAGGTGTCGCGCGCACGCGGCATCGTCGCGGCGGCGCGCTTTCTCGACACCGATTACGCAGCGGTGGCACAGGGTCTCAAGGCAGAGGTGGCGACGCTGGAGCAGGTGCTGACGCTGGAGGACCTGACTTCGTTCATGCCGTTTGCCGGTGTCGCACCGGGCGCGGACAGCGCAACCTTGCATCAGCCGGGCGGGGACGGCGCGGCGCTGCTGTGCTGTTTTTCGACCTCGGGCACCACCGGGCAGCCCAAGCTCGCGGCGCACCGCCACGACAGCATTGCGCGGCACGCGCATTACGTCGCGCGCGCGCTCGACATCCGCCCCGGTGATGCGATGCTGTGTGTGCTGCCCTTCTTCGGTGTGTTCGGTTTCATGGCGGTGCTGGGCGCATTGGCGCGCGGCGCGGCCTGCGTGTCGATGCCGGTGTATGACGCAGACACAGCGGCACACGCCATCGCACGGCACCGCATCAGCCATGTGATCGGCGCGGACACCATGTTTGAGGCGATGATGCGCGTCGAGGGCGCGGATTTCTCGACCTGGCGGCGCGCAGTGCAGGCCGACTTTGCCGGTCTTGCCATCACGGTGACGCAACGCGGCAGTGACCTCGGCATTGCCTTTACCGGCACCTACGGCTCATCCGAGTGCTATTCGCTGATGTCGTTTCAGGATTTTGATGCGGGCGTGGAACAGCGCGCCCAGGCCGGCGGCGTGCCGGTTGACCCGGACATTGCGGTGCGCATTGCCGACCCTGAAACCGGGCGTGTGCTTGGTGCTGGTGCCACAGGCAAACCCGGCAAACCCGGCAAACCCGGCGAGTCAGGCGAGACGGGTGATCCAGGTGATCCAGGCGATCCAGGCGAAATTCAGATTCGCGGCCCAAACGTGCTGGCGTGCTACCTCAACAACCCTGAAGCCACCGCCAAGGCGATGACCGCAGACGGCTGGTTCCGCTCGGGCGATCTGGGTTATCGCGATGGCGCAGGCTTCGTCTACCTCGCCCGCATGGGCGACAGCCTGCGCCTGCGCGGCTATCTGGTCAGCCCTGCTGAAATTGAACTGTGCCTGATGCAGCACCCGAGTGTCGGCGGCGCCCAGGTGGTGGGAGTGAAACGGCCGGGGCAAGGCGATGTGGCGGTGGCCTATGTCATCGCTGGCGCGGGCGGCGCAGCACCGGCTGAGGCCACGCTGCTGGGCCATTGCCGCACCAGCATGGCGGCCTACAAGGTGCCGGTGCGCGTGATGGTGATCGATGAGTTCCCTGCCATCAACGGTCCGAACGGCAACAAGATTCAAAAACGGGTGTTGCGTGAGTGGGCGCAGCGCGACTTCAGTTCCACTTCCACTTCCACTTCCACTTCAATTGCGCCATCCACTCAACCAGAAAGCACCGCATGAACGACGCCGCCATCACCCCGGAAACCGCATACCGCTTCTGGACCGAAGAAAAACTGCGCAACGCCGACACCGATCAGCAGGGTCATGTCAACAACGCGATTTTCGCCACCTTCTTTGAGGCCGGCCGTATCGACGTGGTGTCGCGCCCCGAGATTGCGGCGATTCGCGCGGTGACCCAGATTGTGGTGGTGCGCACTGTGGTCAATTTCAAAAAAGAATTGTTCTTCCCGGGGCAGGTGCGGATCGGCACGCGGGTACCGCGGATTGGCCGCACCTCGCTCGATTTCGCGCATGTGCTGATCGGCCCAGATGGCGTGGCGGCTGATTCGGAGGCCACCCTGGTGCTGCTTGACCGCGCTACGCGCAAGCCGATCGCCGTACCGGACCAGCTGCGCCACTTTTTGACGGGGCAGTGACGCCGGGCTGCCGCACCGCGCCACCGCAGCTTGTCAAGCTTGCGCGAAGCGCACATACTTGCCGTTGCCGTCCAATGCCGCTACCCGGTCACTCACCATGAACGCCCCGCTCCGCATCGCTCCGATCCACACTGCCCCTTCAGTCTGTCCGCACGACTGCACCAGCACTTGCGCGCTGGATGTCGAAGTGCTCGACAGCCACACCATTGGCCGGGTGCGCGGCGGGCAGCGCAACAGCTACACCGCCGGCGTGATTTGCGAGAAGGTGGCGCGCTATGCCGAGCGGGTTCACAGCCCGGAGCGCTTGACCCAGCCGCTGCTGCGCACCGGGCCGAAGGGGTCGAAGCAGTTCAAACCCATCTCGTGGGGCGAAGCGCTGGACCGCACTGCTGAGGCCTTCATCGCCAAAACGGCGCTGCACGGCGCAGAGACAGTGTGGCCCTATTTTTACGCCGGTACCATGGGTCTGGTGCAGCGCGACGGCATTCACCGCTTGCGCAACGCGATGAAATATTCACGCTGGTTTTCGACCATTTGTGTCGCGCTGTCGGATGCGGGCTGGCTGGCCGGTGTCGGCGCTAAGCGCGGCGTCTCGCTGGAGGAGGCCGCAGCGCACGCTGACCTCATCATCATCTGGGGCGGCAACCCGGTCAACACCCAAGTCAACGTGATGACGCACGCGATGAATGCGAAAAAGCGCGGCGCGAAGCTGGTGGTGATCGACCCTTACCGCACCGGCACCGCCGAGAAGGCTGACCTGCATCTGGCCGTGCGCCCCGGCACCGACGGCGCACTCGCCTGCGCCATGATGCATGTGCTGTTTGCCGAGGGCTTGGCCGACTGGAACTACCTGCGCCACTACACCGATGCGCCCGATGCGCTCGCCGCCCATGTGGCCACGCGCACGCCGCAGTGGGCGGCGGCCATCACTGGTTTGACTGCCGAGGCGATCATCGATTTCGCGCGCCTCTATGGCCGCAGCAAGGCGAGCTTTATCCGCGCCCACCACGGCTTCTCGCGTTCGCGCAATGGCGCGGCCAACATGCATGCGGTAGTCAGCCTCGCTGCCGTCACCGGCGCGTGGCAGCACCGCGGCGGCGGCGCGCTCTATGGCCACACCGGTATTTATCCGCTTGAGCGCACGTTGATTGAAGGCACAGAGATGGCCGACACTTCAGTGCGTGATCTCGACCAATCGCGCCTCGGTGCCATATTGATGGGTGACGCTGACGCGCTCAAGGGCGGCGCGCCGGTCACCGCGATGCTGGTGCAAAACACCAACCCGGCAATGGTCTGCCCCGACCTGCACCAAGTGCATGCGGGGCTCGCGCGCGAAGATTTGTTTCTGTGCGTGCACGAGCAATTCATGACCGAGACCGCCGCGTTTGCTGACATCGTGCTGCCGGCCACCTGCTTTCTGGAGCACGATGATTTCTACACTGCGTCCGGCCACACCACATTTCAGGTGGCGAAAAAACTGATCGAGCCGCCCGGCGAGGCGCGCGAAAACCATTTCGTGATTTGCGAATTGGCCAAGCGCCTGGGGGCCAAACACGCCGGCTTCGACATGAGCGCGTGGGAGATCATGGACGAGACTCTCAAGCGCTCCGGCATGTGGGACGCGCAAACCAACCTTGATCGCGGCGGGCAGGACTTCACCCATTCGTTCGAGACCATGCATTTTCTTGATGGCTTCGAGACCGCTGACCGCAAGTTTCATTTCCGCGCCGACTGGCAGCGCTTTGGCGGGCGCTGGCAGGAAATGCCGGTGCTGCCCGATCACTTCGCGGTGATTGACGAGGCCACGCCGG
>JANOYK010000644.1:0-5510 GCA_031428855.1 Burkholderiales bacterium
CGCTCGACAGTTTCGCCTTCAGCACGTTGGTCAAAACTGCGTCTGAAGTAGTGGCGCGGCATCAACAGCATCAGCATGCCATGCTGAACAAGAGCTTTGATGTCAATACCGGCACCAAGCGCATCACCGTGACGCTGGCGAATGAGCCGGATGAAGACAACCCCTCTGCGCGGTTGCTGGCAGTCGATGAGCTCGGTGACGAACTGGCCAATGTGAATGTGATGCCGTCGTTCAAACTCACCCGCACGAGCGCGGCGGCGTGGGTGGAGAATGGTTTTAAGCCGCCGCGCTCCTGATACGCGCCCGGGCAGTTACCTCAAAGCACCAAAGCACCTCAAATCACCTCAATGAAAATTGCGTGACACGGTGGCGAGCCGCCCCAGCAGCGCGGTGTGGTCAAACAAGCGCCGCGCAACCAAGTTCAACACCAGCCCCTGGCGCTGCAATTGCCCGTAAACCCCGAGCAGGCGCGCCGCCAATAACTCACGCCGCTGCGCCTCGACCAGATCAGGCCAGACGATCACGTTGATCGAGCCGGTTTCATCTTCGAGCGTGACGAACACGGTGCCCTTGGCGGTGCCGGGGCGCTGACGGCAGGTGACGATGCCGCTAACGCGTGCCCATGCGCCATTGGGCAATTGCCCGAGCCGCTCTGCCGTGAGATGTTGATGCAAGCGCGCACGCAGCAAGGCGAGTGGATGCCGCCGCAAGGTAAGACCGGTGGCGGCGTAGTCCATTACGATCTCCTGGCCTTCAGCGGCGGCAAGCAAATCAGCGCTGCGGCTGTCGCGCGCAGTCAGTGGCAGCGCATGCGTGACAGACGCTGCGTGTGCGCGCGCAACAGCCTCCGTGCGCACGGATGATGCGTCAAGAGCCGCTCCCAGAGCCATTCCTGGGCCGATGCCTGATTCAATCAACGCTGGCCTCGCCGGTGCCGGCCCAGCCATCGCCTCGCTTCCCAATACCTGCCAATACGCTTCGCGCCGGTGCCCCGCCAGGGTAAGCAGCGCATCGGCGCGCGCCAATGCCTCCAGGTCGCGGCGTTGCAACCGGGCGCGCTGCCCCAGACTGGTGACATCAACAAACGGTGCAACTGCGCGCGCAGTGGTGATGCGATCACCCGCTTCGCGCGCGAGGCCGCTCACCATGCGCAGACCCAGGCGCAACGCAGGCGCGCCATCGGCCGCAGTCTCCATCGTACAGTCCCATTCACTCACCGTCACATCCACCGCGCGCACTTCGACCTTATGCCGCCGCGCGTCCTGCACCAGTTGCGACGGTGCGTAAAAACCCATTGGCTGCGCGTTGAGCAGGCCGCAGGTAAACGCCGCCGGGTGGTGGCATTTGAACCAGGAGGAGACGTAGACCAGCAAGGCAAAGCTGGCCGAATGCGACTCGGGAAAGCCGTATTCGCCGAAGCCTTCGAGCTGCCGGTACAGGCTTTCGGCAAACTCCGGGGTGTAGGCGTTCTGTTTCATGCCGGAGAGCAATTTTTCACGGAACCGCCCGATGCCGCCCTTGCGCTTCCAGGCCGCCATGGCGCGGCGCAACTGGTCGGCCTCGCCCGGCGTGAAGCCCGCTGCCACCACCGCCAGTTGCATTGCCTGCTCCTGGAAGATCGGCACGCCACAGGTTCGCTCCAGCACGCCCTGCACCGCTGCGCTCGGATACGTCACCGGCTCGATCCCATCGCGCCGGCGCAAATACGGATGCACCATGCCGCCCTGGATCGGTCCGGGCCGCACGATCGCCACTTCGATCACCAGATCGTAAAAGCAGCGCGGCTTGAGGCGCGGCAGCATGCTCATCTGCGCACGTGATTCGATCTGGAATACGCCGATGGTATCGGCCTTGCAGATCATGGCGTAGACCGCCGGGTCTTCGGACGGAATGTCCTGCATCGTCATGGCCGTGCCGCGAAACCAGTTGCCGTGAAACGCGTTGACCAGGCCGAGCATGCGGCGCAGCGCTGACAGCATGCCCAGCGCCAGCACATCGACCTTGAGCAGGCCGAGCGCTTCGAGGCCGTCCTTGTCCCACTGGATCACCGAACGCCCGGGCATCGCGGCGTTTTCGATCGGCACCAGTTCGTGCAGCGGCCCGGACGAAATCACGAAGCCGCCGACATGCTGCGAGAGGTAGCGCGGAAAGCCGATCAACTCGCGCGCCAGCGCCAGGGTCTGGCAAATCGCCGGGCTGGCGCCGTCCAGCCCGGCTTCCGCCAGACGGCCTGTGATCGACCCCATGTCGTCCCACCACTGCACCATGCCGGCCAGGCGCTGCGCCTGCCCGGGCGCCAGCCCGAATGCCTTGCCGACATCTTTCAACGCCGAGCGCGCACGATAGGTGATGAGCGACGCCGCCAGCGCGGTGCGCTCGCGCCCGTATTTGCGATAGATGTACTGGATCACCTCTTCGCGCCGCTCGTGCTCGAAATCAACATCGATGTCGGGCGGCTCGTTGCGCTCCCTCGACACAAAGCGCTCGAACAGCAACTGGGTGCGCCCGGGGTCGATCTCGGTGATGCCGAGGCAATAGCACACCGCCGAGTTGGCGGCCGAGCCGCGCCCCTGGCACAGGATGCCTTGACCGCGCGCAAAGCACACGATGTCATGCACGGTCAGAAAAAATGGCTCGTATTTCAATTCGGCAATCAATACCAGCTCGCGCTCCACTTGCGCCACCACACTGATGGGCACCTGCGCCGAGCCGCCGTTGCTCGCCACCACTGCGGTGGTTTCAAGACCTTCAAGCTTCTTGTCGCCCTGCATGCGCGCCGCCATCGACGGGCGGCTGTAGCGCGTCACCAACCCGTCAAACGTGAGGCGGCGCAGGTGGCTGGCCGGTGTTTCGCCCGGCGGCACGATTTCCTGCGGATATTCGTAGCGCAGTTCATCAAGGCTGAAGCGGCAGCGGCCGGCAATCGTGAGGGTTTCGACCAGCATGTCGAGCGGATACAAACCAGTGATCGCGCGGATCGGCCGCAGCACCTGTTCGGCATTCGGTTGCGCGCCCTGGCCCAGTTCCGCCAGAGGTTTGCGCAGGCGAATCGCGGTCAGCACATCCTGCAGGGGCTTGCGCCTTTTCTCGTGCATCAGCACATGGCCGGTGGCAACACAAGGCAGCCCGGTGCGCTTAGCCAGCGCCATGGTGCTCTCAAGCCTGCGCGCATCGTCCGGCCCCTTGTGCTGCTCTGCCGCGATCCACAGACTGCCCGGGAAGCATCGCTTGAGGCGTTCGATCACTTCGATGCGTGGTGCTTCAGATGGCATCCCCGTAAACACATCAGCGGGCACCAGCAGCGCGAGGCAATCGGTCATCGGCTGTGCGGCCAGGTCCTGCAGGCTGGCGCGATAGCTGCCCTTGACGGCACGCCGCCGCGCCAGCGTGATCAGCGCACACAGGCGCGCATAACCGTTGCGTGAGGCGGCGAGCAGTACCAGCTTGACGCCTTCATCGAAGCGGATTTCACTGCCGATGATCAGTTGCAGGCTTGTCTCGCGCGCCGCCGCTTTGATTGCCACGTGGGCACGCACCACACCCGCCACCGAACACTCGTCAGTGATGGCCAGCGCGGTGTAGTCCAGCTCGATGGCACGCGCCACCAGTTCTTCCGGATGCGAGGCACCACGCAGGAAGCTGAAATTGCTCAGCGCGTGAAGTTCGGCGTAACTCGGGCGCATGAGTCAAACGAGGTCAGGCAAGGTCAGGCAATAAAACCGTGCAGATACCAGCCGCCGCGCGCAAGGTCTTCAAACACCCAGAGCGTTTCACCATCGCGATTGGCCATCACGTAGTAATCACGCCGCGCCGGGGCACCGTCCCACCAGCCGGTTTCGATGCGCTCCGGCCCGGCCAGGTGGCGCAGCGCGCCACGATGCATCGGCGCATCCCGCAACAATCCGAGGGAACGCGGCTGGCGCAGCAGCCAGAGAGGCCGCGGCGGTGCAGTGCATGTCCGGGTTGCCACCTGGTTTGATGCGCTACTCACACGCCTTCGCGGATGCGGCACGCGATACGCCTTGCCGGGTTCCTGCACCGCAAACGAGGCCACTTCATGCGACGCCTTCTCGGGCCGGTGATCACCGCCCTCCTCCACCGTCAAAATGGATCCAGACCCCATGCGCGCCAGCAATTGCTCGGCAAGGCGTTCCAGATTGCCCGCGCGCGCACCGGGGTCGGGGAAAAATTCGCCGCTGGCCGGCTGATACGCCTGCATGCCGGTCAGCGATATCGACAGCGCACACACAGTGTCCTGGAGCGGCTGCCGCGCCAGTTGTTCGCGCAACAACAGGCGCCAGCGGCGCGGATCGCGCGTTGCCTCGCGCGTGCCGACCACCATCCCGGTTGCGCGATGGCGGCCATGCTCCAACGCAAGCTCCATGCGCGTAGTCGCCTGCCCGCGCACCCGCAGGAAATCCTCCGCCTCGGCAAACAGCAGGCCGGCCGCGTGCAGCACCTGCGCGCTGTCATCGGTTTCGCACACCAGTTCAAGGCGGGAAGTAAAGCGCTCCGGCAATACCAGCGGCTCACGCGGGTCAGCACGTTCACCCAGGATAGCTTCGATGTCGTCGACGATCTCCACGCCGAAACGGCGCGCGATGCCGTCGCGCGGCAGGCGCGGCAAATCGCCAAAGCAGGCGATGCCGAGCGCCGCCAGCGCGTCCGTCACGGTTTGCGGCCAGCCGGTCAGCTCAAGCGGAATCTCCCTCAGTGCATCGGGCAGCGCCTCGTGCTTGCGCACATGGCGCACCTCGACCCCGCAGGCACGCGCATGCGCAAGCAGCCACGCGGCACGCGGCGTGGGCGCGCAAGCCGCCACCGCGCGCACCTCGGCACGCGCCACCTCTCTCTTGATGCGCCGCGCCAGTGTTTTGAGACCGCGAAACAAGGTCAGACTGGGTGCCACTTCAAGCAGCACCGCATGCGGGGCCAGCGTGACCATCGGCGAAAAATGCATCGCCGCCAATCCGGCCCGCTGCAGCAGCGCCTCTTCACGCGCCAGTTCGCGCCGCCACACCGTGAGATTGGCCGCGAGTGCGCGCGCCGCGCCCAACTGCATGCCGGTGTGAATGCCGCAGGCACGCGCAGCGGCATTGGCGGCAAGGATCACCGGCCGCTCCTCCGGGCCATCCAGCACCGCAAACGGCACATCGACCAGCAGGCCGCGGCCGGCCGCCTGCAACGGCAGCTCAGGCAGGTAGAGGGCGATCCAGAGCGGCATGGTTGGTCTCGCCCCGCATTTCGTCCAACCCTTCGTCCAACCGGGGTTGGGTCAGCAAATCCGCCCAGCGGTTCGACGCCGTCTCCAGGCACAGCATGCGCGAAGTAGCAAACCCGCGCCGCTTGAGCAGATTCACCGCGAGACGCCCCTGCACCGCATTGAGCTCCAGCCGCAACGGCGCCGGCGAAGCAGTCCTGGCCGCAGCGCGCGGGCGATACACAAAGCCGGCGCAATTGCCATGGGCAGCGGCCAGTTGCAGGCGCCGCAGGGAAGCGTAATCGACCGG
>JANOYK010000645.1:0-2957 GCA_031428855.1 Burkholderiales bacterium
CAGCGCCGCGCGGTCGCCGCGTGCGTGCAGCATGCCGGGTGAGGGCATCGAAAATTTCGGCGTCTTGGTGGTGACGGATTTGAGATAGGTGAAGTGGTCCAGCATGTTCGGCTTGGTGCGGCGGATCGGTGCGGTGACGCAGATCAGCGGCGGCTGCTCTTCCTTTGCGGTGCCGTGAAAGTCCACGCCGAAGCTGCCCTGCGACGTGGTGATGCCGTCAAAGCCGCACAGAAAATCGATGTGCCACCAGTCGCGGCGCTGCTCGCCGTCGGTGATGCTTGAGAGACCGGCTGCTTCCTGCAGTTTCACCGCATGGGTGATGGCCTTGTCTTCGGCGGCGCGTAACTGCTCACGGGTGATTTTCTTCTGCGCAAAGGCATCGCGTGCGGCTTTGAGTTCAGGCGTGCGCAACAGGCTGCCGACGTGGTCTGCGCGAAACGGTTTTCCGGTGTTGCTCATGGTCTGCTCCAGGGCGGGGGTGAGTCAAGTAAACGGGTGATGCGGTGGGGACGTGGCGGGGACGAAGGGGCGAAAAAATAGCACAGTTCAGCCGCTGCCCGCCGCTGCTGCCTTGCGTTGCAGCTTGTCGCTATAGAGCAGATACAGGCCCGAGGCGATCAACAGTGCGATGCCGCTCCACGCCAGCACATTGGGCACATCACCCCACACCACATAGCCGAGGCACAACGCCACCAAGAGGCCGCTGTAGCGGAACGGTGCCACCAGCGACATTTCACCGTGGCGCATGCTGGTGATGATTAAAAAATAGCCGCCCGACAAAAACACCGAGGCCCCGGCCAGCAGCGCCAATTCCTGCCAGCCGAAGGCACGCCAGCCTTCGGCCACCGACACGGCACCCGAGACGATGGTGACGGCCAGCGAGGTCGAGAGCGTGATCAGGATCGACGGCACCGCCGGTGAAATGCCGCGCGTCATCAGATCGCGCGCGGCGTGAAACAAGGTGCCGGCCAGACACACCATCGCCCAGCCGTTAAAGCCATCGGCGTCTGGCTGGATCACCAGCAGCACGCCGCCAAAGCCGGCCATGATGGCGAGCCAGCGGGTGGTGCCAACCCGGTCGCCCATGAACAGCGCGGCGTACAAAATCATGAACAAGGGCGAGGTCAAGTTGATCGCGGTCGCATTCGCAATCGGCAGATGGAACAGCGCGGTCAGGTACAGCATGGAGGCAATGGCATCGACAAACGCTCGCAGCGCCACGCGCCGGCTGAAGATCAGCGGCAGCTTGGCGCTCACGCCCATGGCATGCGCCACCGCCAGCACCAGCGCTATCGACAACAGGCCGCGCACGCAGATGAGCTGCGCGGCCGGCATGGTCTGGCTCGCGTATTTGACCAGCGCGTCGTTGAAAATGAAAAACGCCATCGCCGCAGTCATGCAGGCGATGCCGAAGCGGTTCTCTGAGGCGGCGCTGCGCGGGGCCATGAAGGGTCTTATGGAAATGACGGGGTTGACGCGGCTGACGGACTTTACTTGCCCGTTTACTTGCCCGTTGACTTGCCCGTTTATTTGCCCGCGCGCGGCACCGGCAGATCGTGCAGCAGCAGTGCGAGGTCCATGCCATGGATAACGCGCATGCCCTCTGCAGTGGCGAAGCGCTGTGCGTTTTCGGTCAATCCGCCCGCGCTGATATACACCGTCTCGGCCGCTTCGCGCTGACGACACAGCGCAGTCAATTCTTCAAGCGGTGCCACGCCGTGGCTCGCCGCCTTCCAGCGTTTGGCGCTCACCAGGGCAACCCGCCCGGCCTTGATGATCTCAAAGTCGGCAGCCGGCAAATCGATGCGTGTGACACCAAAACCGTCACGCGTGAACGCCGCTTCGATCACGGCAGAAAATTCGCGCCATGACATCGCCAGCACTGCGCCCTGCACGGCAGCCACGCGCGTGCCGCTGGGCGCACGCAACGCTTTGT
Organism: Burkholderiales bacterium; assembly: GCA_031428855.1. Taxonomy (GTDB): domain Bacteria; phylum Pseudomonadota; class Gammaproteobacteria; order Burkholderiales; family JAEUOS01; genus CANJDH01. Next base: position 1,937 of record JANOYK010000645.1, read on the forward strand.
AGAGCGCGTACAAGCCGATCGCCACAAACGGGCCGATGGCGGGGTAGCCGTACATGCGATAGTCCTCCGGCACCGCCAGCCGCACCAGCAGGCCGATGGCACCGGCAATCAACAGGCTCACCCACCAGGGCGAGCGCAACAGCAGCGCAAACAGCGAGCGCTCGTGCATATTGACTTTCATCAACTCACGTCCAGCAAACGTACTGAACGGGCGCCGTAGTACCACACGGCAAGCCGCGCGGCACGGCGTGCTAGAGTCAGCGCCACCTCTCACGGAGCACCGGTCCATGCCAGTGCCGTTCGCAGCACCTGCCCGCCGCGCGATAACCGCAGCGCTCACCACCGCGCTGGTCATTGCACTGATCAGCCCGTTTGTAAGCCCAGCCATAAGCCCAGCCATCAGCCCAGCCTTCGCCCAAACCAGCCCGGCCTTCGCCCAAACCACGCAGCCCCAGCCAGCCCAGTCAACCACGGGCACCATGCGCCTCATCATCGGCTACCCGCCGGGCGGCTCGGCTGATTTCACTGCGCGCTTGCTGGCTGATGAATTGGGCCGCGAGCTGAGCAGTGCGATGATTGTCGAGAACCGCCCTGGCACTGTCAACACCGCCACTGGCGGTTACGGCTCATCGCCGCACATTGCGCTGGCTGGATTCGAGCAGGCGGCCGGCGTCACATTCAACCCAGTGCATTACAAGGGCGGCGGCCCGGCGGTGCAGGCGAAGATTCATCAGGCGGCATCGGCTGTGCTCAAAAAACCTGACGTCATCGCCAAGATTGCAGCGGGCAGCATGGACGCCACACCCTCGGCCTCACCGCAAATTTTTGCCGCCGAAGTCGCCGCCGAGGCAGCGGTGCTGGAGAAGCTGATGCAGACCCTCGGTGCCAAGGTGGATTGATTTTTATCAAGCATGTCGATCACAATGGCTGTCACCAACGATCTTCAAGGCATGATGGCTGCAACCCGCCTGTACCAAGGGTTTCAGGGCAATTGCATGTTGGAAACCGCATGAAAACCATC
>JANOYK010000646.1:0-2351 GCA_031428855.1 Burkholderiales bacterium
TGGGCGGCGAGACATTGCTGTCGGTGCGTGAGGTCATCAAACAGCGCCGCGCCCATTGCCTGGAGGGAGCGATGCTGGCGGCCTGCGCGCTGTGGGTGCATGGCGAGCCGCCGCTGGTGCTCTACATGCATTGTGAGGCGATCGATTGGCCGCACGTCATCACGCTGTTCAAGCGCGGGCGCTGCTGGGGCGCAATCTCCAAAACCAACGGCGTGCCGCTGCGCTATCGCGACCCGGTCTACCGCAGCCTGCGTGAGCTGGTGATGTCCTACTTTCACGAATACTCGACCAAGCACGGGCGCAAAACCTTGCGTGGCTACTCGGTGCCGTTTGATTTGCGGCGCATGGATACCGAGCTGTGGGTCACCAACCCGCGCAATGGCTGGGAGGTCAACGACCGGCTCGAAACCCTGCGCCACACCATGCTGATGACGCCGAAGCAGGAGAAGCTGCTGGTGCGGCGCGACCCGTTCGAGCGCCGCATCGCGGGGATGTTGCAGCACCCCAAGCCGGTACCCGCCTGACGCGGCGAGCAGGTGCCAGCCTACGCGGTAAGCGCTGCGCGCGATGCCGGCGTTTCCAGACTGACACGCCCCAGAGCGGCGCTGCGATAGTCAGCAAGCAAGGCAATCGCGGCTTTGTCAAAATCAAACCCAGTCGCTTTCACGCCCTCTTCAACATCCCGCTCCAAACCAAACCCGCCCCCTTTCACGCGGCCTTTGACGCGGTAGCCGCGCTTGACCGCAATTGCTTCGATCACGCTCACGCCATCAATGCCCTCCCCCGCCACAGCGCACTGGTAGCGCGCCGCCAGCGCCTTGGGATAGCGCGCCAGCAGCAAGCCCGCGAGAAAAATCGCCACGTCCGACTCGATATAAGCGTTGGTGCCGATCATGTGGCTGGCGGCCAGCATCAGGCCATCGCTGGCGTGTTCAATGCGCGGCCACATCAAGCCGGGCGTGTCCGTGAGAATCGCGGTCGATGACAGCTCGTAGCGTTGCAGCGCCTTGGTCACTGCCGGTTCGTCGCCCACCTTGGCCACACGCCGCTTGAGCAGCGCGTTAATCATGGTCGATTTGCCTGCGTTGGGCACGCCCATCACCAGCATGCGCAAGGGTTTGAAGTTGTCATTGCGGTGCGGGGCGATTTTTTTGGCGGCGGTGAGCACCTTGGCTGCGTCACCTGGCTTTTTGCACGAGAGCGCAATCGCCGTCACGTTTTTTTGCGCGTTGAAAAAGTCCAGCCAAGCGCGGGTGGCGTTGGGATCGGCGAGGTCTGCCTTGTTGAGCACCTTGAGGCAAGGCCGCTGCCGGTGCGCGCGCAGGGTTTCGACCAGCGGGTTGCGGCTCGCCATCGGGCAGCGCGCGTCGAGCACCTCGACCACCAGGTCGTGCTCGGCCAGCGCCTCTTTGGCCTTGTCGACCGCAGCGGCCATGTGGCCGGGAAACCAGTTAATCGACGCGTTGCTCATGGGTAATCCGGTTGACTTCTTTTGAAACGAGCCGGCTCAATCGATGCGGGCAAAACGCGGCTGCGTCTTGCCATCGATCACGACATCTTCGGCAAACATCGCTGCCGGGCGCACCCACAGGCCACCTTCACCATAGAGCGGCCGGTACACCACCATCGGCTCAAGCGTTTCCGAATGGCGCGCGACGCCGGTCACTTCGTATTCGTTGCCTTTGTAGTGGCGGTAGCGGCCCGGAGGCACAGCGTGCAGCGCAGGCAGGGCAGACAACGTACGGCCGGCGGCGCTCAAAGCACAGCCAATTCAGCGGCCACTGCAGCCAGCATCTCATCGGTAATTTTGCCGTCCGAAAAACCAGCCACCGCCTTGAGCGACAGGCCCATCGCCTTCGCCATGCCGATCTGCGGATGCTCCGCCATCGCGGGCATGTGATTGTTCAGCACGGCGGCTGCGGCCGGATTGTCAAACAAATCAGCGATGCTGCTGTCAGTGGTGAGTGCCATAACTGGTTTCTCCGGTGTGGGTGAATCGATTGACGAAATGGATTTTCTGCCGCAGTGGATTTACAGCGCGTTGATGTTGACCAGCACTTGACCGAGACTGACTTGTGCCCCCGCCTCGACCAACAACGCCGCCACCGTACCCGCGCCGCGCGCCGTCACGGCATGCTCCATTTTCATCGCTTCGAGCACCAGCAGCGGAGCGCCCTTCACGACGGCATCGCCAAGTTTTACATGAATCGCCACCACCCGCCCTGCCATCGGTGCCTTGACTGCCGCATCGCCCGCGCCCGCCGCCGCAGTCAGCGCCGCCACCAGGGTCAGGTCACGCACCACGTAACGGCGGCCACGCCATTGCGCTTCACCCGCCAGCGGGTCACGCG
>JANOYK010000647.1:0-1849 GCA_031428855.1 Burkholderiales bacterium
GTTAAACGCGTGCTCTGGCCCGAGCGGCTGCGCCAGGTGCCCAGGCAATTCAGTTGGGTTGACCAGGCCTTGGTGCAGCGGGGCCTGATCGACCGCTGCGACGCGCGCGCAGCGGCGCTGTACCTGTTCCTGGTCACCGTCTGCGACGCTCAGGGCATGAGCTATTACGGCGCGGCCACACTGGCGCCACGCCTGCGTTTAAGTCCCGAGGAGCTGGGCGCGGCGCGCGCGCAGCTCGTTGAACTTGAACTCATCGCTTATCAGCCGCCGCTGTACCAGGTACTCGCGCTTCCGCGAGCCGCACCGCAGATGGCACCTGGCGCGCCGCCACACACACCGCCACACACGCCACCAAATAAGCCGCCAAGCGTGCCACTGCGCATGGCGACACCGACACCGGCCGCGGCACCGGCGCGCGACACGAGCGGCCCGGTGAGCATCGCGCACCTGCTTGCGAGAATGAAGCAGCGTCATGCTTGACTACGAGACCTTCTGTCAGATCCGCGACCACCTGGTGCGCCAGCAACTGACCGTGGTGCAAACCGCGCGTGCCTTGGCCCTGGATCCGCGCACAGTCGCCAAGTGGGCCGGTGTCGAGCAGTTCCGCCCGCGCACCGGGGTGGCGCGCACCAGCAAGCTCGATCCCTTCAACCTAAAAACCGCAGTTCGAGTATCGAAACCACGGACAAGCGTTGTGGCACAACGGTTTCAGCAAGATCCGTCCAATCGCGGAGCAGTTGGGGTGAAATGCGGCAGGTCCTTGTGGCACAACAGTCTCCACGACCTTTCCCTCTGCAACTGCGGTTTTTAGGTTGAATTGAGCCAGAGCAGATCGCGCACCATCTGAGCGCACAGCGTTTCCTCTACAATTGCAGGCCTGATGAACGCTTGCGCCCGGTTGCCTTGAACAAGAAAGCGGATGCCCTGTCCGCCGCGTCTGGCGCGATCGCGCGACTCGATGCCGATCTGGTACGCCGTACGCTTGATGGCGACCGTACCGCCTTTGAACTGCTGGTGGTGCGTTATCAGCGCCGCTTGGCCGCCCTGATCTCGCGCTACCGGCTGGACGCCGCCACCATTGAAGACCTGACCCAGGAGGCTTTCATCAAGGCCTACCGCGGGCTGGCGCAGTTCCGCGGCGAGTCGACATTTTTCACCTGGTTGGCGCGCATCGCGCTCAACACCACCAAAACCTACCTGTCGAGTCGCCGCACGCAGCCCGATCTGGTGAGTCTGGACGACCACGACGGCGAATTCGACCCGCTGACTGCGATCAAATCGGAAGATTCCACCGAAGGCACGGTTGCATCGCGCCAGATCGCCGCGATCATCACCGCCACCATGGATGAGATGCCGCCCGACCTGCGCGAAGCGCTCTGCCTGCGCGAAATCGATGGCAAGAGCTATCAGGAAATCGCCGATGCTCTCGGCATTCCCTTGAATACGGTGCGTTCGCGCATTTTTCGCGCACGCGAGGTGATTGCCTTGAAACTTCGGCCGTTGATCGAAGTCAGCCGCAGCAACCGTTGGTGAGACCATGAGCCCAGAACAACTTTCACGCCTGATTGATGCCGACCTCGCAGCCGATAGCCTCGATGCGGCCCTCCAAACCTTGACTGCCAGCGCCCATGCGCGTGAGTCTGTGACCGTCTACCAGATCGTAGGCGATGCGCTGCGCGGGCGGGCGGTGGAAGATGATGGCTACAGCCGTCGTATTTTCACGGCCCTTTCCAAGACACGGATAGACCCGGCTTAAGCCTTTCGAAGCGGTGGCAGCGTGGCTTGCGCCGCCAGGACGAATCGCAATCCGCTACATTTTGCCCCAAAGCGTGATGCGCTGCGGGAACTT
>JANOYK010000648.1:0-1688 GCA_031428855.1 Burkholderiales bacterium
AAAGCGGCGGGTACCTATTTGATTGACCTGATGCGCGCAGCCGGCATGGAGGCGGGCTTTGATGCGCTCGGCAACATCGTCGGCCGCTATACCGCTGCCGATGTTGTCACCGGAGGTGTCAGCGGCGTTACCGGCGGCTGCGCTGCTCCCGTGGTGATGACCGGCTCCCATCAAGACAGCGTGCGCAACGCCGGCAAATACGACGGGCTGTTTGGCATTCTCACTGCCATCGCCTGCGTCGGCGACCTGCACGCGCGTGGCAAGCGACTGCCTTACACGCTGGAGGTGATCGGCTTCGGTGACGAAGAAGGCGTGCGTTTTGGCGCAACCCTGATCGGCAGCAAGGCGATGGCCGGGGCGTTTGATCCGGCCTGGCTCGACAAGACCGGCGCAAATGGCGTGACGATGCGCCAGGCGCTGCGTGACTTCGGCGGCGACCCGGAGGCCTGGCCCACGCTTGACCGGCGCGGCAAACACGTCGTGGCATTTGTCGAGTCGCATATTGAGCAAGGCCCGGTGTTGCTGGGTGAACAGCGTGCGGTGGGGGTCGTCACCGCCATCGCCGGGGCCACGCGCCTGCGCGCGCGCGTGACTGGTCTGGCCGGCCACGCCGGCACGGTGCCGATGGGCCAGCGCCAGGATGCGCTGGCGGCTGCGGCTGAGATGGTGCTCTGGGTTGAGAGCTATTGCAGTGAACACAAGGACCAGAGCGGCCTGGTCGGCACCGTCGGCATGATCGACGCCAAACCCGGTGCGGTCAATGTGATCGCGCAAGAGGCGGGCTTTACGATCGACGTGCGCTCGGGGGCGGATGCGGCGCGCCGCCGCGCAGTGGCGTCGATGCGCGCTCAGTTCGCCGCCATCGCGGCGCGGCGCGGCGTGCAGATCGCGCTCGATGCTTATTACGAAGCCGATGCCGCGCCTTGCCACCCTGGATTGCAGAAGCAGATCGCGCAGGCCATCGCCGCGCAGGGATTGACGGTGCGCCATCTGCCCTCCGGCGCCGGACACGATGCGATGGTATTCCCTGCAGTGTGTCCCACTGCGATGCTGTTCGTGCGCTGTGGCAACAACGGCATCAGCCATCACCCGGACGAGACCATGACAGTGCAGGATGCGGAGCTGGCGACCCAGGTGTTGCTCCATTTTTTTGAACACTTCACCCCGCCACCGGCCTGAAACCCTTGGTGGGAGCGGCTTCTGGCGATATGGCGGGATCGCGATGCGGAGGCAGGCGGCCGCATCACCGCTGCATCTCCACGGCACCTTCCGCCGCACCCATCGTGAAAGGCATCTCATGACAACCTTGACAACAGCAGGCATCTCGATTCATGTAGTCGATGTGTCGCGTGGCGTGGTGGCGCACGGCATGCAGATCGAAGTGTTCACCAGCGCACCCGCGCGCACGCTGCTGTGCGCCGGCCCGGTCAATACCAAAGGGGTGCTCGATGATGCGGTGTTGCTGAGCGCGGCGATGCGGCCGGGTTATTACGAAGTGCTGTTCCACGCCGCCGCCTACTACCGTGCGGCCGGCGTGGCCCTGCCCGCTCTGCCGTTTCTCGATGTCGTCAGCTACCGCTTTGCCATCAGCGATGCGCGCCAGCACTACCACCTGCCGATGAAGCTGACGCCGTGGGGCTTCTCGTGCTTTCGCGGCGGCGCATGAGCGCGCCCCCCGGTTCTTTTTC
>JANOYK010000649.1:0-5190 GCA_031428855.1 Burkholderiales bacterium
GGTGCCGGCGCTGATATACGCGGGCGCGCCTTCCTGGGTGCGCACCTGCTGGGTCAGGTTGCCGCGCCCCTGCGCGGTGCTGTCTGCAATCCGCCCGCTGGCGCGGCTGTTGCCTGGTTCGAGCACCACGCCGGCGCGCGCGTCAAAGCGGCTATCGCGCGCTTCGCCGTCCTGCTGCACATGGATTACCAGCTGGCGCGCGGCGCGGTCCAGACTGGCAATCATTTGCTTAATCTGGGCCAGATTGGCCGGCGAGGTGCGCACAAACAACTGAAAACCATTGCCGCTGATGACACCGCCGGGTTCGAGCAAGGGCTGCACCACCGGAATGATTTGCTCGGCGGGACGGTTGCGCAGGGGGATGATTTCAAGCGTCTGCGCCAGCACTGGCGCTGTGAGCACGAATGTCAGCAGCAGTCTCAGAGCGAGTAAAACAGGGCGTCTTGTCATGGCACAGAGCGGTGCAGCGCGGGGATACTGAAAGTCGCAGGGCGTCAGGCGGGAATATCCGGAATCAAGCGCATTTCGAGCAGGGTGATGGTATCTTTCAATTGCAATTTGCGCTTTTTGAGTCGGCGCATTTGCAGTTGATCGAAGTCCGGGGTGCCCGAGAGTTTATCGATCACCTGATCCAGATCCCGGTGCTCGATCTGTAATTCAACAATACGCTGTTGAATCGCCTCTATGTCTTCTGCCGTCAGCATAAAACCATTTCGCAACACCCCCGCCGCAACACGCACACCGTGATGCGGCGAATCATACACGGCCCGCTGGTGTGGATTGCCGGCGTTGCGCTCGGCGCAGTGGCCGGGGCGGCATCCAGCGCGGCGTCCGGCGCAGCAGCGAACCAGCCGGACGGTGCGCACGGAACGATGGCGGTGCTGTCGCGCAGCGAGGTGCCGCTTGAGCAGGCGGCCGGTCTGCCCGCAGACGCGCCAACCCTGCATTTGACTGCGGTGCTGATCGACGGCACCGGCTGGAATGCCGCCGATGCTGTCGCCGGAACCGCCGGTGCCGTGGCGATTCTGGCGCAATGCGGCATGCGGGCTGGTCGATTGACATTGATTCACGTCAGCGTGCCAGACCCGTTTCGCGATCTCTCTGCGCAAGCGTCACGCACGCTGGCGGCGCACTTCAATCCCGGCCTGCCCACGCTTTATTTTGTGCGCAACACGCGCAACCGCCCGGCCTTCGACGCCGAAGCATTCGGCGCAGGCAACACCGTCACGCGTCCAGAATTGACCCACTCGGTGTGGATCACGCGGCAGGCGGCAGATTTACCTGAAACCATCGCGCACGAGCTGTTTCACGTGCTGGCCAATTCGGGCGCACACGTCGAAGATCGTGCCAATCTCATGCATGCGCAGACCGCGCCCGGCCGGCGCAGTCTGACCGGGTTGCAATGCGCCGCCATGCTCGATACAGTACGGGAAAACCACCTGATCCGCCAGTAAGAACGTCCCCCTGCAACCCACAGCATGCAACGGCACGCGCAGCCTGTCACAGTGTGTCGCCCAGTCACAATCCCTCCGCGATAGCCGCTATACTTAGCCCCCATGCCTATTCGTATCGAAGCCGGAACCGGTCAGCATCTCGGTGACCGTGAGGAACAACAAGACCGCCTGGTCATCATTCCGAGCAAGAAGGAGCCCGGTGTGATTTTGCTGGTGGTGGCTGACGGCATGGGAGGTCACACCGGCGGCGCGATGGCAGCGCAGCAGTGCATTTCGACCGCGCAGCAGATCTTTGCCAATTTCCACTCGGGCGAAGACTCGCCCAAAAAGCTCCTCACCAGCATCATCCATGAGTCGCACCTCATCATTACGCTGTCGAGCTACACCAGCGAGGCCGAGCCGCACAGCACGCTGGTGGCGATGCTGCTGCAAAAAGAGCGCGCCGATTGGGCGCACGTCGGTGACAGCCGCCTCTATCACTTCCGCAACAAGCGCCTGGTGCAGCGCACACGCGATCACTCTTACGTTGAACAATTGTTCCGTGAGGGCAAGATCAAGGAAGAAGATATGGAGAAGCACCCGAACAAAAATATTCTGGTGCATTGCCTGGGCGGTGTGAATCCGCCTCTGATCGACTACGGCGGCACCGATAAACTGGAAGGGAACGACACCTTCATCCTGTGCAGCGACGGGCTGTGGGCCTATTTCAACGATTACGAAATGGGTTCGATTCTGGCGGAAAACCCGCCGCGCGTTGCCAGTGAGCAACTGATTGCCCAAGCGCGCGCCCAAGGCAACGGACGGGGCGACAATTGCTCGCTGGCCATTCTCAAACTGACCCAATTGGAAGAAGAAAAGCCGAAAGCGCCGCCACCGCCTCCGCCGCGCCCCAAGCCGGTGGTACCGCCGGTGGTCAAGAAACCGGAACCGCCCCCTGAGCCGGAGAAGAAAAAAGGCGTTTTCGGAAGCCTTTTTGGGAAAAAATAATACGGGTACAATGGCTTGGGACGCTTACCTAAAGAGTTGTCTCAAGTAAATTGCCGCAAGAAAAGTTCGGTGTTTGACGCTTTGTGAACCGGTTTGCCCCGGCGTGCCGGGTAAGTTTGACAATGTGCTTGCAACGGCTGCGCTGCGGCCAACTCGGGAGGCAAACATGACACGACTCCATACCCTCGGACTGGCACTGCTGATGGCACTGTCAGCGTCCGCCCTGGCACAAGATAAAGCAGCCCCGGCTGCAGCCAAGCCCGCTGTGGCAACGTCGGCTGCATCACCGGCGACCACTCCGCCGGCTGCGTCTGCCGCACCGGCCGCCACTCCGACCGCAGTACCTGCTGCCGCGGCACCACCCGCAGCAAGCGCCGCTGCCGCAAAGCCTGCCGCTGCGCCATCGGCGACGGCACCGGCAGTTGCCCTGCCAGCAGTTGCACCCGCCCCAAGCGCTGCGACTGCCCCCGCCGCCAAACCGGCAGCAGCCCCCGCGCCGGTGACTGCTGAAAAAAGCGCTGCACCTGCCAAAAAGCGCATGGTCAAACGCAAACCCAAAGCAGGCTGCACCAAACTGGACGACCCGTGGGACAACGTGTGTCAAATTGCCAAAAATGCTGAGCTCGCGTGCAAGGATTTGCCCGATGGCAAGCGGGTGGCGAAGGCATCCAAAAAAGGCAAGGCCGCGCCAGCCACCACCGAAAACCGGCGCAAGCAATGTGTTGACAACTACATGCGCAACGTCTGACCGGCATCACGTCCCAGCATAAAAAAGCCCGCAATCTGCGGGCTTTTTTTATGCGCTGAGCTGATGAAATTTTTACATCACTTGCCCGCTGCCGCAGCCGCGTTCTTGCGCGCACGCTCTTCCTTTTCCTGCGCCCGTTCCAGCACCTGTTTCACTTTGTCCTCGTGCGCGCGTGCCTGCTGCGCCCGCTCTGCCGCGCCGGCACGCTGCTCCGCCGCTTTTTTCAGACGCGCCGCCTGCCGTGCTTCAAGCCGTTTGCGCTCCCGCTCTGCGCGGCGCGCGCGTTCACCCGCACCAGCTTCAAATTCGCGCAGGGCCGCCGCATTGCGATCAATACGCTGCTGTTGTTCGCCCGGGGTACCCATCTGTCCGGCCGGTTTGCCGGCATCGGCCGCGCTGTCACGGCTGCGTTTGGCGCTGCGCGCGGCAGCCGCTTCCCGTTCGGCCTGGCTGCGCTTGAAGGCGCGTGCCTCGACTTCCACCGCGCGAATCTGCCGCTCGGTGCGCGCATTGTCTTCAATTGCACGCCGCAAGCAAGGCTCCGCCACCAGCAAGCCGTAGCAGTCCTGGCGGTTTGTCACAAACTGTTGTTCCTGCACCAGCCGCGCAGCTTTGGCATCCGCCAGAGCACGCTCAGCCGTCTCGACCGAGCCGACCGAGCCGGGCGGATGGCGCTGCGAGAATGTCACCTCCCCCGCCGTGCGCGGCTCTGCCGCTGGCGGGGGGGCGATGACACTGCCAGCCGTTTCGGATGCGGCGTACCCATTCGTGGCGGTGAGCGTGATCGCGCAACCAATCGCAGCCAACCCCCGCCGCCAGCACACCACGTCAGACTCGCGCAAGCGCGGTGTCAAGCACCGGTTTATTTCTTGGCTGGGGCTGGCTTCTTGCAACCGAGTGAGGAGCCTTTGGGCGTCGCGAAATATTCGGTGCCAGCCGGGCATTCCATGGCTTTCTCGGGTTTCTTCGCGCCTTTGGTGGCCGCGCAGGCGAAGGCACCTGACTTCTTGTCGACCGTTTTGGCGTTCAGGTTATAGCCTTCCGGGCAGGCCGGTGCTGCCATAGCGGCAGGTTTGGCACCGGCAGCCGCAGCAGCAGCCGGTTTCGGCGCTTCGGCAATCGTCACGGTGGTCTTGGCTTCGCCCGGGCAACCCATCGCAGAGCCATCGCGGCCGCCTTTGGCGATGATGGTGTAGGTGCCGGCCTTGTTGTAGGTTTTATTGAAGCTGCGCGGGAAATTGTCGCGGCCAGCATTCATTTTGGTCAGATCAAAATCGCCATTGCCGTATTCCACGCGCAAGCCGCACATGCCTTCGTCGTCGCCGGTTACGGTGACTTTGACCTGAGCGCCCACGGTGGCGCTGGCCGGCTCGGCCTTTACGCCCGAAATGGTGCCAGCCATACCGATGCTGGCAATCCCGGACAAAGCCGCAGCCGCTGCACTCAAAACCAGAAATTTACTGATGTTCATGGTGATCTTCCTCACAAAATTTAAGTTGTAAACCGTTAAGTGGCAAATCGCCTGGAGCACAGCGCGTGCCGCATCTGGCGCAAACGCGCCCGCGCGCATTATCCCCGGAATGGGCCGGTTTGAATGTGAATTAGTGCAAACATCCGGGAGAAAAATGCCGGGACAAAGGTGCGCCCTCAAGCCACCTGCCAAACTGCCGGTTTACGCGATTCTTTAGCGATACCGCACAGTAACGCCGTATGCGCCGCCAGTTCATCCGCACTCGCATGCGCCACGAAAGATTCGAGCGGGCCGGCCAATTCCTCGCCACCAGCCTCACGCGCATCGGTGCCGTGCTCATCCATCATGAAGCCGTTCTGGCCGCGTGTCATCGCCAGATACACCTCGGCCAGCAGCGTGCTGTCGAGCAGCGCGCCGTGCAGGGTGCGCTGCGAATGGGACACGCCGTAGCGGTCACACAGGGCATCGAGATTGTTGCGCTTGCCTGGGTGGGCTTCCTTGGCCATGACAAGAGAGTCGATCACGCTGTC
>JANOYK010000650.1:0-1966 GCA_031428855.1 Burkholderiales bacterium
CCCCGGCCCAGTCGAATTTCGCGATGCCCTGATGGCATCGCGCACACCGTTAAAGAAGCAATCGGGAGAAGTCATGGCTTATTCGTTCACCGAGAAAAAACGCATCCGCAAGAGCTTTGCCAAACGGGCAAGCGTGCAAAATGTGCCGTTCCTGCTGGCGACCCAGTTGGAGTCGTATGCGCGGTTTCTGCAAGCCGATGCGCCCGCCAACGCGCGCCGTGTTGACGGCCTGCAAGCGGCGTTTTCGTCGATTTTTCCGATTGTCAGCCACAACGAATATGCGCGGCTGGAATATGTAAGCTACCAGCTCGGCCAGCCCGCGTTTGATGTGACCGAGTGCCAGCAGCGCGGCCTCACGTTCGCCTGCCCCTGCGCGCCAAAGTGCGCATGATTCTGCTCGACAAGGAGGACCCCTCCAAGAAGAAGGTCAAGGAGATCAAGGAGCAGGAAGTCTACATGGGCGAGATTCCGCTCATGACCACGACGGGTTCTTTTGTCATCAACGGCACTGAGCGCGTGATCGTGTCGCAGTTGCACCGTTCTCCCGGCGTGTTTTTTGAACACGACCGCGGCAAGACCCACTCGTCCGGCAAGCTGCTGTTCTCGGCGCGCATCATTCCCTATCGCGGCTCCTGGCTCGATTTCGAGTTTGATCCCAAAGACGTGCTGTTCTTCCGCGTCGACCGCCGCCGCAAAATGCCCGTCACGATTCTGCTCAAAGCCATCGGCATGTCGAATGAAGACATCCTCGCCAGCTTTTTCGATTTTGAATCGTTCCACCTTCAAAAAGAAGGTGCGCAGTTTGACGTGGTGCCCGAGCGCATGCGCGGCGAGATTGCCCGCTTCGACATCACCGACAAGGCTGGCAAGGTGATGGTTGCCAAAGACAAGCGCATCACTGCCAAACACATCCGTGACTTCGAAGCAGCTGGCCTAAAGAAAATTGCAGTGCCGGATGACTATCTGCTCGGACGCACGCTGGCCCACAACGTGGTTGATACCGAAACCGGCGAAATCATCGCCAATGCCAACGACGAGATCACCGAAACGGTGCTGACCGCGCTGCGCGACGCCGGCATCAAAGACATCAAGACCCTGTTCATCAACGACCTCGATCACGGCGGCTATATTTCGAGCACGCTGCGCAATGACGAGATTGAGAGCCAGATCGGCGCGCGCATCGCGATCTACCGCATGATGCGCCCGGGAGAGCCGCCCACCGAAGATTCGGTCGAGTCGCTGTTCAACAGCCTGTTCTTTGATGCAGACCGCTACGATTTGTCGTTTGTCGGTCGCATGAAGTTTAACCGCCGTGTCGGGCGCGAAGAGTTGGAAGGCCCGGGCATTCTGTCGAACGAAGATATCGTGGCCGTCATCAAGATTCTGGTGGACCTGCGCAATGGCCGCGGCGAAATCGATGACATCGATCACCTCGGCAACCGCCGTGTGCGCTGCGTCGGCGAGTTGGCGGAGAACCAGTTCCGCGCAGGGCTGGTGCGGGTTGAGCGCGCGGTGCGCGAGCGTCTTGGCCAGGCCGAGACCGAAAATCTGATGCCGCACGACTTGATTAATGCGAAACCGATTTCGGCCGCGATCCGCGAATTTTTCGGCTCGTCCCAGTTGTCGCAGTTCATGGACCAGACCAACCCGCTGTCGGAAATCACCCACAAGCGCCGCGTCTCTGCCCTCGGGCCGGGCGGTCTCACGCGGGAGCGCGCCGGCTTCGAGGTGCGCGACGTTCATCCGACCCATTATGGTCGGGTCTGCCCGATTGAAACCCCGGAAGGCCCGAACATCGGCCTGATTAACTCGCTCGCCTTGTACGCGCGCCTGAACCGTTACGGCTTTTTGGAAACGCCGTATCGCCGGGTAATCAACCACAAGGTCACCAACGAGATCGACTATCTGTCGGCGATTGAAGAAGGCCGCTACGTAATTGCCCAGGCCAACGCAGGTCTGGACAAAA
>JANOYK010000651.1:0-2328 GCA_031428855.1 Burkholderiales bacterium
CAATAACCTGCGCGAGTTCGTTGCTTACGCGCGCGCCAATCCGGGCAAGGTCGCGTTCGGCAGCTCGGGCGTGGGCAGCACCTATCACCTGGGGTCCGAGTTGTTTGCGGTGCAGACCGGCACCAAACTCAACCATGTGCCCTACAAGGGCGCAGGGCCGGCCGCGCAAGACCTGCTGGCCGGTCACATTCACATGATGATGGACGCGCTCAACTCGGCCGCCCCCAACATCAAGGCCGGCAAGGTCAAGGCGCTCGGCATTGCCAACGCCAAACGCAATCCCGAGTTGCCCGAGGTGCCGACGCTGGCCGAGCAAGGCATCAGCGGCGGCGAGTTTCACCAGTGGCTGGCGTTCTTCTTGCCGGCCGGGACGCCGCAAGCGGTGGCCAGCAAACTCAACGCCGACCTCAACAAAGTGTTGGCCATGCCGGAAGTCAAAGAACGGTTTGCCAAGCTCGGCATGCAGACTGCGCCCGGTACGCCGGATGAACTGGCCGCTACGCTGCGTGCCGATCTGGCGCGCTGGAGCAAGGTAGTCAAGGAAGCCAACATCAAGGCGGAGTGACGTCATGCGTGGCTGCTCCCGTTCTGTGTTGGCATCACTGTTCGTCGCCCTGCGTCTCACTGGCCGGCTGCTCACCGCCGCGCTGCTCACCGCCGCGCTGCTCACGCTGGGTGCAGCGACAGCACAGGCGCAGCCGCTCACACCAGATCAGACGCAACTGCGCGCGATCTATCAGGAACTGGTCGAGATCAACACCACCGACTCGGCCGGTGACACGACACAGGCCGCGCGCGCGATGGCGGCGCACCTCAAAGCTGCCGGGTTTGCCGATGCTGACCTGCACATCATCGTGCCGCCGGGCGGGCCAAAAAAAGGCAATCTGGTCGCGCGTTTGACAGGCAGTGGCAGCAGCGGCAAGAAGCCCTTGCTCCTGCTCGCCCACCTTGATGTAGTCGAAGCCAAACGCGAAGACTGGCAGCGCGACCCGTTCAAGCTGATCGAGGAAAACGGTTATTTCTATGCGCGCGGCGCAGCCGACGACAAAGCAATGGCCGCCGTGTTTGTTGCCAACCTGATACGCATGAAGCGCGAACGCTTTGTGCCCAACCGCGACATCATCCTTGCGCTCACCGCTGACGAAGAAATCATTCCGTCGAAATTTAGCGGGGTCGAATATTTGTTGCGGCACCACCGCCCGCTGATCGACGCGGCGCTGGCGCTCAACGAAGGCGGCTCGGGCCTGCTCGACAAGAGCGGCCGGCCGGTGTATCACGCCATTCAGGCCGGCGAAAAAGTGTTTCAGACCTACCGCCTCGAAGTCACCAACCCGGGCGGCCACAGCGCACGGCCCTCGAAAGACAATGCGATTTATCACCTGGCCGGCGGCCTCGCGCGCTTGGGCCAATTCGACTTTCCGTTCAAGCTCAACGGCATCACGCGCGCCTATTTCGAGCGGGCTGCCGCGCTGGAGCGTGGCCAACTCGCCGCCGACATGCGCGCCATCTTGCGCGAGCCGCCCGATGCCGATGCGCTGGCACGCCTGACCGGCATGCCGCAGTTCAACCCGATGTTCCGCACCACTTGCGTTGCCACCATGCTCGACGCCGGCCACGCCACCAACGCCCTGCCGCAACGCGCCCGTGCGGTGGTCAACTGCCGCATCCTGCCCGGCGAGCCGGTCGATGAAGTGCAAAAAACACTGGCGCGCGTGATGGCCAACGACAAGATCAGCATCACGCCCGACGGCAGCGCCGTGCTGTCGCCGCCGCCGCCGCTCACCCCCGAGATCATGGAGCCGGTCGAGGCGATCACGGCGCAGATGTGGCCGGGTGTGCCGGTGATACCCGCCATGCTGGTGGCGGCCACCGATGGACGTTTTTTGAACAACGCCGGCATTCATACCTATGGCGTGTCGGGCATGTTCCGCGACCCCGACGGCAGCGGTGTGCATGGTCTCAACGAGCGGCTGCCGGTGAAGGCACTCTACGAAGGCCACGAGTTTTTGCACCGGCTGGTGCAGGCGCTCAGTGCGCCGCCGGCTGCACGCTAACCGGCCGGCGGTCTATAACCTTTGGTGGGAGCGGCTCTCCTGACTGCATCGTCTGTGGCCCGCTCCTACTGGGTCTCTCCGGCCAATAATGGTCCGGGTTTGGTGTGACTGAGTGGCTTGGTGTGACCGGGGTGAAGCGCCGCTGAGCAGCGTGCTTGCCGGGCAACCCGCTCTCGAAAAAATTATGCAATAACGCCCCAGCCCCGCGCGCTGCGCCAGAGCGCATGCGATTCACTTTGTGGCGCAAACCTGCTAGTCTTTCGTTGGATCGGCC
>JANOYK010000652.1:0-2201 GCA_031428855.1 Burkholderiales bacterium
ACTGACCGGCCAGGCGCGCGGCGTTCTATATCAAGCCAACCCCTATCGTCTGATCGCGAGCGTGGCGTTTTTTTAGGTGCCCATATGCCATGCTCGGCTGCTTCGTCAGTGAATGGCTGTAAGGCGGCTCGTCCTTCAAACTTCTTGGTGGGCCGATTCCTTCTCTATAGGTGGCTGAAGAACGCCGGCGCGTTTTGCCAGTTGTCATGCAGGCCATCAACGTAAGTGATGGGCACCTTCGAGCGCTCCTCGTCCTTCACATTGGAGCGGGTACCCGGCTAGATCAGGTCAACACCAATACCGCTTCCCGGTGAATCGATCGCTTCATCGAAGGCCGGCGCGCAGTCGAGTCAAGGCTCCATCCAGGGGCACAACGGTGGACGCATCGCTGTCCATTTCGGCGTCGCGCCGTGCGGCCACGGCGTCCCAAGCCGCATCACGCTCGGCATCGGTGTCAAGACTTGCCACCACGCGGTCTAGCAAGTGCGCGCGGTCTGCTGGCGCAAGCCGCAATACCTCGGACTCAAGGGCTTCCAGGGTCATCGTCATGGTGAACACCGCCGGGTGCAAGAAAAGAATGGTATAGCTTGCCATAACTTGCCCGTTGGTGCCACACGTTCAAATCTGGAGTGGGCAATATTGAACGCGCGGGAGGACGCCGCGGATAAACTGAAGTCATGACCACACCCGCTGGCGAGCTAATTATTGAAGCGTTTGCGCCTGCGCCGGATCAGCGTTCCGTCGTGGTGACAGATCTGCCGGACAGTCATGACGGCGAAGACGAAACCATCGTTGCGAAGGCTTGGGCAGACGAGATTGGCAAGCGGCGCGCGGAGTTGCGCTCTGGGTCGGTGCGCGCGGTTCTATGGAGTGAGGCGCGCGCGGGCGGCTCAGCGCCTTGTTTAACTCTTGCGACCCAATCTCGAATCTTTCACCAATTGGGTCATACCGCGCGCACGCGCCACATCGCGAACGGCGGCCAGAAACATGTCCGGGTTCGGATCTTCGAGCGCAGCCGTCAAATACTTTGCGATGGTGTCCTCGTCGGTCAGATAGTCCGCAGCGTCAAAGGGAGCCAGGCCGGGTGGATTTTTCGTTTTGATCATCACAACTCCTGCTATTGGCGCAAAGCCAAAATTCGACAACCGCCGATAGGCTCGGCTGGCCGCCTGCTCAATGATGCACGGCGTCTTGCAAAAGCTCGGTAGCCCACTGGTTGAGGCTTTTGCCGGCCGCTTGCGCCGCGACCAGAGCAGCGCCATGCACCTCGGGGGGAACGCGCAGCAGCAGCTTGCCGGATGCCGGCTTCTCCGGTTTGAGACTCTGCTCTTCGCATTCGCGCAGGAAATCGTCAACCGCCGCCTTGAATGCGCGCCGCAATCCGGCCACGGTCGCGCCGTGAAAGCTGATCATGGTGCGAATGCCGAGAACGCGCCCGACAAAGAGGTTGTCGCGGTCGTCGAACTCGACACGGGCGGTATAGCCTTTATGAGACATGGTGTTCATGGACGTACTCCAACACGCTCCAACAGTTCGCGCGCTTCTTCAACCTGGTATCGCTTCGCTTCCTTCCCCGGATGCGGACGATGGCATCGCCACTGCTCGCCGTGCAACTCGATCTTGATCCGGGAACCTTCCCGTTCCGCAACCGTGCCACCCAGCGCCTTGATCAACGCCTCGATGTCGGAGAAGACGACCGAAGCTGATGTCGGCCGGGCGAAGATCGCGGCCAAGGTCTTGCGATGCTTGGCGTTCACCAGCGAATGATATCAAAAAGTGATAGCAAATGCAATGCCCGGCTGCTTCGTCAGTGAATGGCTGTAAGGCGGCTCGTCCTTCAAACCCCGCTCCGCATCCGTGAGTTCATCTTGGCCCGGTGGCTGCACTATTGCCCCAACACGATTTTCCGCAGCGCCAGCACCACGGCGATTTCATCGCTCACCTGCTCCTTCGGCAAGCGCGCGTACTCCTGATTGCCCAGCCGCAGCGCGTGCTGATGCTTGCGATACGCGCGATAGGCGTTCGCTGCACCTTCCGCAATGTCGGGCGCGATCAGGCCGGCGCTCGCCGCGCGCAGCAGCAGCGCGATGTTGCCCTTGTTCTCGATCAGCGGCGCAAATTTGCGCGCGTGTTCGAGCACCAGCGCCTGCACGCAGAATTCGATGTCGACCATGCCGCCGGCGTCGTGCTTGAGGTCGAAC
>JANOYK010000653.1:0-3257 GCA_031428855.1 Burkholderiales bacterium
CAGGGCGATTTGTCGGAGAACGCCGACTACGATGCCGCCAAAGAGCGCCAGGGCTTCATCGAAGGCCGCATTGCGGAAGTGGAAAGCAAGCTGTCGATGGCGCAGGTCATCGACCCGAAGGCGCTGGTCAACGAAGACCACATCGTGTTCTCATCCACTGTCACGCTCGAAGACCAGGCCTCGGGTGAAACAGTCACCTATCAGATCGTTGGCGAGGACGAAGCTGATATCAAGAATGGCACGATCTCGATCAAGTCGCCGATTGCGCGCGCCCTGATTGGTAAATCCGAAGGCGACATGGTCGAAGTGCAGGCCCCCGGCGGCGTGCGGGAATACGAAGTGGTGGGGATTAAATTTGTGTGATGCCCGCCGCAGCGCGGTGTGACGCGCCGGGACTATTTTTCCGGGGTTATTTTTTCAACGGCCGCGCGGCAAGCTGCTTCTTGGTTTTACGCGGGCCGGCCACGCGTTTTGGTTTGGCGGGTGCGGCATCATCCGGGTTGGCGCGAAACACTACCAACTGCTTGCCGATATGCTGTACTGGGGCGCAATCGAGTTCGCTGCAAATGGTGTCATAGGCGGCCACGCGCACGTCGCGGTCGTCACCGGACATGCGCACTTTGATGAGTTCATGGCTTTTGAGCGCAACATCGATTTCACGCAGCACGGCCGGCGTCAGGCCTGCATCGCCGATCAACACGGCCGGATTGAGATGATGGGCGCGGGCTTTGAGGGTTTTGCGTTCGAGCGGGGATAATGCGGGCATGGAATTTCCTTTCGACAGGAGCCGAGTTTAAGGCATGGAACGCCGTATCAAAGGGGACGTGAAGCCCACGCGCAGCAATTCGAGCAACCGCTGGATGCACGAGCACGTCACCGATCCGTTCGTGCAGCAGGCCAAAAAACTCGGCTACCGCTCGCGTGCGTCGTTCAAGATCATTGAACTGGACGAGAAATATAAATTATTCCGGCGCGGCATGACGGTGGTGGACCTGGGCGCAGCGCCGGGCGGCTGGTCGCAGATTGCCGCGCCGCGTGTTGGTGTGGTGACAGTCAAAACGCCAGCAGGAAAAACCGGGCGCGTGATTGCGCTCGATCTGCTCGACATGCCGGGTCTGCCCGGCGTCGAATTTATCCAGGGCGATTTCACCTCGGATGAAGGGTTGGCCGCTGTGATACAGAGCTTGAGTGGCGCCGACGGACAAGCCGGCAAGGTGGATCTTGTAATGTCCGATATGTCCCCCAATATCTCAGGAATCGTCATTTCGGATCAGGCCAAGAGCATGTACCTGTGCGAGATTGCGCTGGAGTTTGCCGCCAATTTTTTGAAACCAGATGGCGCGTTTGTGGTCAAAAGTTTTCAGGGTGCCGGGTTCACTGAGTTTCTGGCAGCCATGCGGGCCACGTTTCGTGAAGTCAAGTCGCTCAAGCCCAAGGCCTCGCGTGACCGCAGCGCCGAAATGTATCTGGTGGGGCGCAGTTTGCGCGCGGCCGGCGGCAGCAACGGCTAGTGGCGGAAGATGCGCGCCGGGAGCGGTTCCAGCCCTCCTGTTTCCGGGCATTTTTTCAGGGCTGGAGCGGTACAATGAAACATTGTGAATCTGTGCTTTAAGCAGTCAAGGAGTCAGCTTGAACAACAACCTCGGAAAAATTGCAGTTTGGCTGGTGATCGCGCTGGTGCTGTTCACCGTGTTCAAACAATTCGGTGCGCAGCCGGGCGGCGGCGCGACCCATCTGAGCTATTCGGATTTTCTCGATCAGGTCAAGGCCGGGCAGATCAAGAGCGCGGTGATTGACGACCGCTCGATTATCGCCACCACCACTGACGACAAAAAACTGCGCACCACCATCACCTATCTGGATCGCGGCCTGATCGGCGATTTGGTCAAGTACGGTGTCAAGTTTGACGTGCGCGCCGATGAAGAAAAACCGCTGCTGCTGTCGATCTTCATTTCGTGGTTCCCGATGCTGCTGTTGATCGGTGTGTGGATATTTTTCATGCGCCAGATGCAGGGCGGCGGGCGCGGCGGCGCGTTCTCGTTTGGCAAGAGCAAGGCGCGCATGCTTGATGAGTCGAACAACACCGTGACCTTTGCCGATGTGGCCGGCTGCGATGAAGCCAAGCAAGAGGTGTCCGAGTTTGTCGATTTCCTCAAAGACCCGTCGAAGTTCCAAAAACTTGGCGGGCGGATTCCGCGCGGCGCGTTGATGATCGGTTCACCCGGCACCGGCAAGACCTTGCTGGCGCGCGCGATTGCGGGCGAGGCCAAGGTGCCATTTTTCTCGATCTCCGGCTCCGACTTTGTGGAAATGTTTGTCGGTGTTGGCGCAGCGCGTGTGCGCGACATGTTTGAAAACGCCAAGAAGCATGCGCCCTGCATCATCTTTATCGACGAGATTGACGCGGTGGGCCGTCAGCGCGGCGCAGGGCTCGGCGGTGGCAATGACGAACGCGAACAGACCCTGAATCAAATGCTGGTCGAGATGGATGGCTTTGAGACCGGCACCGGGGTGATCGTGATCGCCGCCACCAACCGGCCTGATGTGCTGGACCCGGCGTTGCTGCGCCCGGGCCGGTTTGACCGCCAGGTGGTGGTGCCGCTGCCGGACATTCGCGGGCGTGAGCAGATTCTGGCGGTGCATATGCGCAAAGTGCCGCTGGCACCCGATGTCAAGGGCGACATTCTCGCGCGCGGCACGCCTGGCATGTCCGGTGCAGACCTCGCCAACCTGGTCAACGAAGCGGCGTTGTTTGCCGCGCGCCGCAACAAGCGTCTGGTCGATATGGACGACTTCGAGATGGCCAAAGACAAAATCATGATGGGGGCCGAGCGCCGCACCATGGTGATGGACGACGAAGAGAAGCGCAACACGGCGTACCACGAGGCCGGCCACGCGCTGATTGGCAAGCTGCTGCCCAAGTGTGACCCGGTGCATAAGGTCACCATCATCCCGCGCGGGCGCGCCTTGGGCGTCACGCTGTCGTTACCTGAGCGCGACAAATATTCGTATGACCGTGAGTTCTTGCTCAGCAAAATCGCCATGTTGTTCGGTGGGCGCATCGCCGAAGAAGTGTTCATGCACCAAATGACCACCGGCGCATCGAACGACTTCGAGCGCGCCACCGGTATGGCGCGCGACATGGTGACGCGCTACGGCATGAGCGACAAGCTCGGTCCGATGGTTTACGCCGAGAATGAAGGCGAAGTGTTTCTGGGCCGCTCGATGACCCGCACTACGCAAATGTCGGAGACGAC
>JANOYK010000654.1:0-10722 GCA_031428855.1 Burkholderiales bacterium
CACCCAGTCAGGGCCGCTGCCGGAAGAAGCTGGTTCGATTTTGGAACTCACCAAGGGCGGAAAAGAAGCGATTGCCCTGCCCGGCGGTGAGAAACGCACCTTCATTGAAGATGGCGACACCTTGATTCTCAAGGCGCACTGCGAGAAGGCAGGTTTTGCGCGGGTCGGCTTTGGCGAGTGCGCGGGCACCGTGCTGCCGCCGGTGTAACGGCCAGGGCCGCAGTTAACGCAGCAGTGTAAGCCGTGCCCGGCCGGCGCTTTTAGCCCGCGCCAGTGCCGGCCGGGGCCGACGAGGTGAGCCACTTCTTGATGCGGTTGGCGTCGCCGATGCGCGACAGCTTGCCCCACGAATCGAGCAGCACGATCACCACTGGGCGGCCCTGAATCCGCGCCTGCATCACCAGGCAGCGCCCGGCCTCGTTGATAAAACCGGTTTTGGACAAACCGATATCCCACTGCTCGCTGGCAATCAGGCGGTTGGTGTTGCGGAACATCAATTCGCGCCCCAGCACATTGACCTGATGCGACGCGCTGGTCGAATACTGGCGGATCAGGGTGTAGCGGTGGGTTTCGCGCACCAGCTTGACCAGATCGGCAGCGGTCGAGACGTTGGCGCTCGAGAGCCCGGTCGGATCGGCAAAGCGCGTGCTCATCATGCCCAGTTCGCGCGCCTTGACATTCATCGCCTCTACAAAGGCCGGCATGCCGCCCGCGAAAGTGCGGCCAAGCGCGTGCGCGGCGCGGTTTTCGGACGCCATCAAGGCCAGATGCAGCAGGTCATTGCGTGACAGTTCCGTGCCCACCTTCAAGCGTGAGCGGCTGCCGCGCTCGGCGTCGATATCCTGCTCCGTTATCTCGACCCGCTTGGTCAGCGCCACCTGGGTATCGAGAATCACCAGAGCCGTCATCAGCTTGGTGATCGAGGCGACCGGATGCACCTCGTGGACGTTCTTGGAAATCACGGTCTCGCCGGTGGCTTGGTCGATCACCAGTGCCACGTTGGACTTGAGGTCCACTCCCGCGCCGGTGCCCTCAAACGCGGCCACCTTGAGTGCGCGCGCCTGATACGCGGCCTGATGCACGCCCGCTTTGTGCTTGGCCGCAAGCCGGTGCCTGGTCAAGCGTTTGTTAGTGGTCACCAGCTTATGCATGGCTGCCGGCTTATGCATGGCTGCCGGCTTGTGCTTGGCTGCGGCTTTGGCGCGCGCTTTGCGGGCCGCTTCAGGTGCAGCCTGCACCAGCAGCGGCGTCAGGGCGACTCCCAACACCAGCGCCCTTAGGGCATGCTTCCACAATATGGGTAAGGCTGCAGGCATCAGCGCCCCCTTCCTATGATTCCGAGTATGGATTGTATCAAACCACGGGAAAACTCATGTTAATTATGATCTTACAGAACTAACCTTGATTTTTTCTAGATTAGGGCCGCGCCATGCATGCAGCGCAAGCATCTTGTATTCGCGCCGGTTTTTTTGGCGCTGGGGCACATTCAACTACCTTGTGCCAGACGCAGCACCTGCACCGTGTCCCGCGTTGGCGCACGTGCGAATGACGGCGAATGACTAGCCAATAGGCAGCGCCGGCTCCGGCAGCGTTGGCCTGAATTGCAAAAATCCGGCACAATCACGCACGGACGCCACAACGGCGGCGGCGGGGGAAACAATGAATCTCAAAATCAGCAATAAAGAAATCGGTCTGATCGGTCTGGTGGGTGCCATTGCGCTCTTGGCCAATTTGCCGCCCCACCTGACCGATGGCCTCGGCATCAAGGTTGAGTACCTGTTGATTACGCTCGGCGCGGTGGTGTTTGTGGCCCTGCTGCTCTACATGCGCTTTACATTTTTCCTCATCATCGTGTTGCTGGTGATCGGTGCCAATCTGCCCGGCCAGTACGCGCAGGCGCTCGGCATCTCCAAAATTCCGCTGGTCCTCACTCTCGCCTTGATGGTCGGCGTGTCGCTCATCAACCACGTGGTCAAGCTGATCCCCTCCGGTCTGGAGCGCGACGACAGCACCGAAGCGCAAAAGGCGCTGTTCTACGCCATCGAAAAGGGCAATCTGGTCTACGCCCAAAAATTGCTCAACATGAACCTGGACCCGAATGTGCGCGGCCCGGGCGGTTACTCCTGCCTGATGTACGCCGCCGCCAAGGGCCACGCCGGCCTGGTCGATCTGTTTTTGCGCAACGGTGCCGACTCGACCCTGGTCAACACCGAAGGCGATTCAGCGGTCGATCTGGCGCTGCGCCTGGGACACTCCACGATTGCCGACACCCTCAAGCAGGCGCGCATGCAGCAAATGGCTGCCAAGAGCGGCAACACGGTTGCCGGGGCGATGGCCAACTGAGTTGGCTGTGCTGGACACCGGTGCGCCCTTGCCGGCGAACCCGGGTCGGCGCACCCTTGCCGCCCCCCCGATCAGCCGCGAAACACCGCGAAGTCTGCTACTGCGGCGCGCTCCGTCGTGAGACGGTTGGCGACGGCGGTAGTGTCTTCGACGCCGAGCGACATGCCGCACAAAATCTGCTCGTTGTCCGGCAGCGCCAAGTGCGCGCTGATCACCTTGTAATACGTGGCAAACGCCTGTTGCGGGCAGGTATCGAGCCCGCGCCCGCGCGCGGCGATCATGATGTTTTGCAGGAACATGCCGTAATCGAGCCAGCAGCCGGCCTCCAGCCGCCGGTCAATCGTAAAAATCATGCCGACCGGCGCGCCGAAGAAGCGGTAGTTCTCGCCATGCTGGGCGTGCATCTTGGCGTAATCGGTTTTGCCAATATCGAGCAGGCCGTAGAGCTCCCAGCCGAGCTTGCGGCGGCGGCCGAGGTATGGCTCGAACCACTGCAGCGGGTAATACTGATACTCCGTTGCATGCAAGGGCGGCTCTTTGCGCTGTTTGCGCTGGTAGTCTTCCTCGTGGGCCGCCAGCACCTCGGCCGAGAGCGCCTCTTTGGCCGCCCCCATCAGCACATACACCTTCCACTCCTGGATATTGGTGCCTGACGGCGCACGGCTCGCCACCGCCAGAATCTCCTCAACCGTGGCACGCGGCACCGGTGTGGGTAAAAACCCGCGCACCGAG
Source organism: Burkholderiales bacterium (assembly GCA_031428855.1). GTDB lineage: Bacteria > Pseudomonadota > Gammaproteobacteria > Burkholderiales > JAEUOS01 > CANJDH01. The sequence continues at coordinate 3,076 of JANOYK010000654.1, forward strand.
CGGCGGCTGGCAATGGCGTGGTCAACTGCCTGCTGGTCTGACATGCTCATCCCTTGTTGGTGATCTTGCGTCATCGAATCAAAAATTTTCGCACAGATGCACATACCCGCGCACAGGTGCGCCAGACCCGGTTCGATGGGTTAATCAGTGCGGCGCGTGACTGGCGGCGCACCCGCCACCAGCGCCACCCCGGCAGCGGCCAGCGCCATGCCCGCGATTGCCGCCACGCCAAGCGCCTCGTCAAACATCAGCCACGCCATCAGCGCCGTGACCGGCGGCACCAGATACATCAGGCTCGACACACTGGTGGCCGCCCCGCGCCGGATCATCACCAGCAGCAGCGACACCGCCCCCACCGAGAGCACCAACACCAGCCAGCCGAGCGCAAACAGAAACTCACCACTCCACACCACCGCGCGCGTCTCGAATGCCAGCGACAGCGGCAGCAGCACCGCAGCGGCCGCGATGAACTGCACCACCGACTGGGTGCGCACATCCAGCGTCCCGCAATAGCGCTTCTGGTAGAGCAGGCCAACCGTCATCGCCAGCAGGGCCATCACCACCGCAGCCAGCCCGCCCCACGCCATCGCGCCCACTCCGCCAGCGCCCGCCCCGACAGCACCCGCCCCGACAGCACCCGCCACTGCCGCCAAGCCACCCGGCCCGGCGCGGCCCCATACCACCAGCGCCACACCGCCAAAGCCCAGTGCAAACCCAAGCCATTGGCGCGCACTCACCCGTTCACCCAACGACGACGTGGTGGACGCCGCGAAGGCTGCCGTGAGAACCGGCTGCAAGCCCACCACGAGTGCAGACACGCCAGCGGGCATGCCCAGATCAATCGACACAAATATCCCGCCCACGTACCCGGCCTGCAACAACACGCCCGCCACTGCCACATGCACCCATTGCACGCCGCGCGGCCACAGCGCGCGCGCGGCCAGGGCCAACAGCGTCATCAGCACAATCACGATGGCAAAGCGCCACAGCAAAAATTTGAGGGGCGGCGCATACGGCAACCCCAGCTTGGCACCGATGAAGCCGGTGGCCCAGAGCAGCACAAACAGGCCCGGCATGGCGCGCGCGAACAGCGCCTGGGAAGGTGGGACGGTGGAAATGCGCAACAGCCTCTGAGGGAACTCAACGCGACCGGACAAGCGCACCGCAGCAAGCGCGGCAGCACCGGTTTCGCAGGCGAGAAGGTGCTGAGCCAGACGCCAATAGAGTCACTATTCTATTAATAAAATTCATATAAAACAACGTGTTGTTAACATACTTCAAAATATATTGTGCGTTGCATCAAAAACCGCTTGACTCCGTGCTATCGATCCATATAATTGCCATTGTTGCGATGCACCATTGTTGTTTGCACCATTGTTGTTGCGATGCACCAATACCGTTTTTATGGTGATGGATGCGTCTGGAAAACTGATCCACCCCTGCCGTTAACCCACCTGAAGGACTTCACCATGTACACCACTTCCGAGCAGTTCGCTTCCGCCGGCAAAGCCGGTTTTGACAATTTCTTCGCCGTCGCTTCAACCGGTTTTGCCGGCTTCGAGAAGCTCGTCGAACTCAACGTCGCCACCTATAAAGCAGTGTTCGACGAAGCCTCGGCCAACACCCGCGCTGCGCTTGAAGTCAAGGACGCCAAAGAATTTCTGGCCTTCAACGCCAGCCTGGCCCAGCCCAACATCGAGAAGTCGATCAGCTACAGCAAGCAAGTCTACGGCATCGTGACCCAGACCCAGACCGCGCTGCGCCAGGCCGCTGAAGAACAGTCGAGCTCGGTGCAAAAAGAGTTCGCCAGCCTGATCGACAAGTCGCTCAAGAACGCGCCGGCCGGGTCTGAGACCGCCGTTGCCGCGCTCAAATCGGCTGTCGCCGCCGCCACCTCGGCCTACGACAACGCCAGCAAGATCACCAAGCAGGCGCTCGACATGGCCGAAACCAACTTCGCCAACGCTGCAAACAAAGCGGCGGAAACCGTCAAGACCGCCAGCAAGACTGCCGCCAAGCGCAAGTAATCCCATCGCAAGCAATCACGCAGCGCTACCCGGCGCTATTGCGCTGGTGACACATTAAAAACCGGGTCCGGTGCAAATCGGACCCGGTTTTTCTTTGGCGGTGCGCAGCGTAGCTGTGCGGTGGCGCGCTACAGATGGTTCAGGCGCGGGCGGGCGCGTTCGGGAGCACGCAGACGCGTGCCGGCGGCACCGGCGCATCAGGCGCGTTCGATTCAGACCCCGAGCAACTCCACCTCAAACATCAGGGTCGCATTGGGCGGAATCGCGCCACCGGCCCCGCGCGCGCCGTAGCCCATCTCGGGCGCAATTGTGAGCTTGCGCACACCGCCCACCTTCATGCCGGCGAAACCCTGATCCCAGCCGGCGATCACTTGCCCGGCACCGAGGGCAAAGTCAAACGGCTGTCCGCGGTCTTTGGACGAATCAAATTTTGCGCCCTGCACGCCGTTGTTGAACAGCCAGCCGGTGTAATGCACGCTGATGTGGGTGCCGGGCACGGCTTCGCCGCCAGTGCCCACGGTGATGTCTTCGATGATGAGGCCGGACATGGTCAATCTCCAAAAATGCGGGCGCTAGCCCGTTGAAAAGGCGAGCAGTATAACGGCGCGCCCCTCGATAGCGGCGCTACGCTCTGCCGCAGCCCGGACTCAGGCACGCGGCAAGCGCAGCGCAATCGCCATCGCCAGCGCATTGGCCAGCACGCCCACCACCAGCGGCACCGTGTACGACTGCGTCAGGTCGTGCATCCAGCCGGCAAACACTGGCGCGATCAGCCCGCCGATGCCCGCCGCCAGATACACCGCGGCGATCATGCTCGACAACGCGCGCCCGCCGAAATACGCCATGCACAGCGGCGGGCACACGCCCACCATCGCGCCATAGCTTGATCCAAACACAAACGCGAACAGCGCCAGCCCGGCATAGCCCGGCGCAAACGCCAGTGTGACCAGCCACCACGCAAACGCCAGCGCCATGCCGGCATAACTGAGCGCCAGCATGTTGCGGTGCCCAAGGCGGTCGGCCACACCGGTGAGAACAAAGCGTCCGAAGAAACTGCCAATGCCAATCACACCGAGCAAGCTGGCAGACGTGGCCAGATCGAACCCGCGGTCCATCGCGTGGCGCGCCAGATGCACGAAGGGCACAAACTGCGCCGCCGACATCGCCAGCAGCGACAGAAAAAACAAGCGGAACTCACGCGTCGCCAGCGCTGCGCGCAACGGCAGGCCAGACAGCGCCAGATTCGATTGCGCGGTGGGGTCGTTGTCGGCAAACTGTCCCTTGGCAGCGGGTGATTTTTCCAGCAGCAGCGTGCAGGTGCCGAGCACCAGTGTGCCAGCCGCAAACAGCGTCAGGGTATCGCGCCAGCCGCTGCGCTCGATCAGCGCGGCAGCAATCAGCGGCCCGGCCAAGGTGCCGAGCCCGATACCGGCCGAGGCAATGCCGGCGGCGAGACCGCGCCGCTTGATGAACCACGGCTGCACCGCCGCGATGGCCGGCACGTAGGCGCAGCCGACGCCGATACCCACCCCCAAGCCGTAGTAAAGATAAAACAGCGGCAGCGTGGGCGCGCGTGCCGCCAGCCACATGCCCAGCGCCAGCGCCACGATGCCAAAGCCGGTAACCCAGCGCACATGGGTGCGGTCCGCCACCACCCCGGCCGCGACGCCGATCACAAAATTAAGACAGATCGCCAGCGAAAATGCGAACGAGGTGGCGGCGCGGCTGGCCCCGAACTCGTCTTGCAGGGCACCAAAAAATGACGAGAACGAATAGGTCACGCCGAAGATGGTGAACAGCACCAGGTGCGCGCACGCCACCACCACCCAGCCGTAAAACACTTCCGGTTTTCGCATCGCCCCGCTCACTGTTTGCCAGGCACCGTGAGCGGCGCGCCGGTACATCAACTGTCCGAAAAATACCCCGAAACCACCCACGCGATTATGACCGCAGAATGTCATCCCGCCTATAATCCGCGCGGCGTTGCTGCCGGTTGACGCGGCGCAATCCACCCTTTTCTGCGAGGAGAAAACATGTTTGGCAGGTTCATGCCCCAAGAGGGCCGGTTCTTTGAATACTTCAACGAACACGCCGAGCAGATCGTGGCCGGCAGCCGCGAACTGGCCGTCATGATGACCAGTTTCGATAACCTCGACCGGCGCGCCTATTCGATCGAGACCATCGAAAAAAAGGCCGACCGCATCACGCACCAGACCGTCGAGCTGCTGCACAAGACCTTCATCACGCCACTCGACCGCGACGCGATCCACACCCTGATTACCACCATGGACGACATTCTCGATCTGATCGAGGACGTGGCCCATTCGATTTTTCTGTACGACATCAAGTCGGTGACGCCGGAAGCGCACAAGCTGGCCGAGATCTGCGTCACCAGCGCCGAGAAAGTGCAGGCCGCTGTCAAGCTGCTGCCCAAGACCGAGAACGCGGCCGCGATCATGCTGCTGTGCGAAGAGATCGACCGGCTCGAATCCGATGCCGACCACATCATGCGCGCGGCCATGGCCAAGCTGTTCCGCGAGGAGCCGGACGTGCTCAACATCATCAAGCTCAAAGAGATTTACGAACTGCTCGAAACCGTGACCGACAAATGCGAGGATGTGGCCAACATTCTCGAAGGCATCGTGGTCGAGAACGCGTAACGCGCCATGACGCTTGAAATTTTGCTGTTCCTGATTGTGCTGGCGCTGCTGTTCGATTTCATGAACGGCTTTCACGACGCCGCCAATTCGATTGCCACCGTGGTTTCCACCGGTGTGATGAAGCCGCACTGGGCCGTGATCTGGGCCGCGTTTTTCAACTTCTTTGCCTACTTTGTGTTTCCGCTCAAAGTCGCGGCCACCATCGGCAAAGGCATCATTGATCCGTCCATCGTCGATCACTATGTCGTGTTCGGCGCGTTGATCGGCGCGATTTCGTGGAACTTCATCACCTGGGTCTATGGCATTCCATCGAGTTCCTCACACGCGCTGATCGGCGGCCTGGCGGGCGCGGCGCTGGCCAAGGTTGGGGCCGGCGGGCTGGTGTCGAGCGGCCTCATCAAAACCATCGTCTTCATCGTGCTGTCACCGATGCTCGGCTTCATGCTCGCCGCGGTCATGATGATTGCGGTGTCGTGGCTGTTTTTCCGCGCCACCGCACGCAAGGTCGATAGCCTGTTCCGCAAACTGCAGCTGGTGTCGGCCGCCATGTTCAGCCTCGGCCACGGCGGCAACGACGCGCAAAAAACCGTCGGCATCATCTGGATGCTGCTGATCGCCGCCACCGCCGCCAATGCCGCCAATCCCAATGGCCTGCCCTCGTGGCTGCAGGCCGACCAGACCAACTTGCCCGGCTGGGTGGTGGCGGCCTGCTACATCACGATTGGCTTGGGCACCATGTTTGGCGGCTGGCGCATCGTCAAGACCATGGGCCAGAAAATCACCAAACTGCGACCGGTCGGCGGCTTTTGTGCTGAGACCAGCGGTGCGGCCTCCCTGTTTCTTGCCACCGCCCTCGGCATTCCGGTCTCGACCACCCACACCATCACCGGCGCGATTGTCGGTGTCGGCGCGTCGAACAAACTCTCAGCCGTCAAGTGGGGCGTGGCCGGCAATATCGTGTGGGCCTGGATTCTCACCATCCCCTGCTCCGCCTTCATTGCCGCTGTGAGCTGGTGGGTCGGCAAGCAAATCTTGTAAGGGCGGTACCGGCACTGTGCCGCACCATCGGTCTGAAACCATCAGCTTGAAATCTTTGGTGCGGGCGGCTATTACGATGGCAATGGCTGAGAACCGCTCACACCAAGGGTTTCAAGCCAGCAGCCCGTCTCAAAACTGCTCGGTATCAACCTCGGACTGCGCCTGCGCGTTGTAGCGCGTGCCTGCCACGGTGCGGTTATGGATCAGCGCTTCGGCGCGCGCGATCAACGCAGCGCTCAGTTTGATGCTCGCAGCGCCTACGTCTTCTTCCAGGTGCGCAATATTCGCTGTGCCGGGGATCGGGATGATGTGCTCGCCTTTGTGCAACAGCCACGCCATGGCGAACTGCGCCATCGTGCAACCGGCTTCCTGCGCGAGTGCCGCATAAGGCGCGAGCAGCTTGAGGTTGAGCGCGTAATTGTCCGGCGTGAAGCGCGGCATGTTGCGGCGGATGTCTTTGGGCACCAGCGCCGCCACATCGTGCAGCGTGCCGCCGAGAAAACCGCGCGCCACCGGGCTGAAGGCGACCAAGGCTGCACCGATCTCGCGGCAGGTATCGAGCACCGCGATCTCGGGTTCGCGCGTCCACAGCGAATACTCGGTTTGCACTGCGGATATCGGGTGAACCGCATGCGCGCGTTTAATCGTCGCTGCGGATACTTCGGATAGCCCGAGGGTGCGCACCTTGCCCGCGCGCACCAGATCGGCCAGCGCGCCCATGCTCTCTTCGATTGGCACCTGTTTGTCCCAGCGATGCAGGTAGTACAAATCGATTACGTCGGTTTGCAGGCGCTTCAAGCTGTCTTCGCAATTTTTCTTGAGTGTCTCGGGGCGGCCATCGATCACGCGCTTGACGCCATCGGGAAAGGTCACGCCGGCCAGGCCGCCTTTGCTCGCCAGTGTGAACTTGGAACGGTGGGATTTGAGCACCCGGCCGATGATGGTTTCGCTTACGCCGAAGCCATACAGCGCGGCGGTATCAAACATGGTGATGCCGAGGTCAAGCGCCTTTAACAGCAGGCGCGCGGCGTCCTCTTCGCCCGGCGGTGTGCCGTAGGCATGGGCGAAATTCATGCAGCCTAAGCTGATGGCGGAGACTTGGAACGGACCGAGTTTGCGTTGTTGCATGGAGAGGTTTTCGTGAATGGACGGCGGTGTGAGAGCGCAGGTCGATACCGTGCTCAACCCATGTTGACTTCGAGCTGGTGCAAAATTTGATAGCAGGGCAGCACCATGGCCACGCTCGAATTGGGCTCGCGTTTCTCGCGGATCGCAGCAAAGAACTCACGATCCTGCAGCTCGATGCCGTTGATCGATACATCGACTTTGGACACGTCGATCTTTTCTTCCTTGCCGTTGAACAAATCGTCATAACGCGCGAGATAGGTGCCGCTATCGCCGATGTAGCGGAAGAAGGTGCCGAGCGGGCCGTCGTTGTTGAACGACAGTGACAGCGTGCAAATTTGGCCTGACTTGGTTTTCAACTGGATCGACATGTCCATGGCGATGCCGAGGTTGGGGTGAATTGGCCCCTGCACGGCATGCGCCACAGTGACTTCTTCACCGGTCTGATACTGAAACAAATCGACCGTGTGGGCCGCGTGGTGCCACAGCAGATGGTCAGTCCACGAGCGCGGCTGGCCGAGCGCATTCATGTTGGTGCGGCGGAAGAAAAACGTCTGCACATCCATCTGCTCAATTTTGAACTCGCCAGCGCGGATTTTTTTATTGACCCACTGATGGCTCGGGTTAAACCGGCGCGTGTGGCCGCACATGGCCACCAGACCAGTTTGTTTTTGCAGCGCCACCACGGCTTCGGCATCTTTGAGGCTGTCGGCCATCGGGATTTCGACCTGCACGTGCTTGCCCGCCTGCATGCAGGCCATCGCTTGCGCGGCGTGCATTTGGGTCGGCGTGCAGAG
>JANOYK010000655.1:0-3118 GCA_031428855.1 Burkholderiales bacterium
CGCTCTGGCCCTTGATCTGGGTGCGGTGCATGATGCGCCGCTCGGTGGCGGGGAAGGGATCGCGCCGGTGCATGGTGGTGCGGTTGTCCCACAGCACCAGATCGCCGATCTGCCATTGGTGTTTGTAGATGCGCGCGTCGTTGTTGGTGTAGGTCCACAACTCATTGAGCAGGGCTTCGCTGTCTTCGCGCGACAGGCCGGCGATATAGGCCATGCGGCGGCGGCCGAGATAGAGCGCGGCGTCACCGGTCTCGGGGATGCGCGTGATGGCCGGGTGCAGGGTGCCGGGCGCGGTAACCGGGTTGTCGTTGGCGGCAACACCGGCGCGCAGGTAGCCGCCGGAGTTGTAGGTGCCATCATGCTTGACCTTCAGCGGCGCGATGCGTTGCCTGAGTGCAGCGGGCAGGTCTTCGCAGATGCCGATCATGTCGCAAAACCAGGTGTCGCCGCCGCTGGCGGGGATTTCACGCGCAGTCAGCATCGAGGCCAGTGGCGGGCTGGTCTCGTAGCTCATGTCGGTGTGCCACACCGCTTCGCCGTCACCGAGCGCGCCGATCGGGCGGCCGGCGTTGTCTTTGACGTTCGAGACCACATAAATGTCGGGATAGCCTTCGGGCGATTGGCGGCCGTTCTCCTGATTGGGCGGGGAATCGAGCTGGCCGAGGCGGCGCGAAAACACCAGCAAGCCGTCGTCCGAAACCTGTTGCTTGGGAAAGGCGAGCAAGCCGCGGTGTTGATGCCAGGCTTGTTTGATGGTGGCGAACTGGGCATCGTCCAGATTGCCGAGCTGGACGCCGGTAATGGCCGCGCCGAAGCGGGGTGTCAAGGGGGTGATCTGCAAAACAATCTCCTGCGGTGGTGACGGCCGATGGGCGAAAACGGTAATTTTAGAGCGAACCGTGGTGAGCTGCGCGCGCGCAACGCGAGACCCGCCCGGATTGACGCCGGCGCAACCCGGTGCCGTGCCGGCTCACCCTAAACCGCGCGCCGCAGGCTCAATCAAGCTTGCGGAAATTGGGCGGCCCAAACCAGTTATGCCAGTTATGCCAGTTATTCCATTAGCATATACGATGTGCAGCGAAGGCGATATGGTACCCGCGCTGCAACCTGCTGGGCGGTCAATTTCTACCTTAGGCGTGGCGGTAGCGTCCTGTACGCAGCGGGTTGCCTGGCCAGTTTGCCGCCGCTATTTCGGTCCTGGCGCTGCCAGTTTGTGCTACAGTCGCGCACCTTTTTTTGAACGGGGTTTTTCCTGCACTGGTCAAGCGTGTCAAACCGGTGTGCCGCTGCAGGCCAGAAGCCTGATCCGGCGCACCCGACCCAGCCCGCAGCGGCTCGCCCGAGCCTGCTCATCCTGCGCGTGGCTCCGGCACCTGCCCTTCGAAAACCCGTTCCCCCTTGTTATTTTAAGGAACGCGGATGAGCGCACAAATGAATCATCTGGCTGGCCCGGTGCCAAGCTGGGTCAAGCATGCCAAACTCAAAGACTGGGTCACCAAGATTGCGGCCCTGACCAAGCCCGACAGCATCCACTGGTGCGATGGCTCGCAGGAGGAATACGACCGCCTGATGGGCGAAATGTGCGCCACCGGGATGATGAAGAAACTCAATCTGGCTAAGCGTCCAGGCTGCTACCTGGCGCTGTCTGACCCGCAGGATGTGGCGCGGGTCGAAGAGCGCACCTTCGTGTGTTCCGAGACCCAGGCCGCGGCCGGCCCGATGAACAACTGGGTCGCGCCGGCCGAGATGCGCGCCACCATGGGCAAGCTGTTTGAGGGCGCCATGCGCGGCCGCACCATGTATGTGGTGCCGTTTTCGATGGGGCCGTTGGGCTCGCACATCGCGCAAATTGGCGTCGAATTGTCGGACTCGCCCTATGTGGCCGTGAGCATGAAGCTGATGACGCGGATGGGCCGTGCGGTGTATGACGTGCTCGGTGCCGATGGCTATTTTGTGCCCTGCGTTCACTCGGTGGGCGCACCGTTGCAGCCGGGGCAGAGCGGTGCGCGCTGGCCTTGCAACAACGATGAAAAATGGATCGTGCATTACCCCGAAACCCGCGAAATCTGGAGTTTCGGCTCGGGCTACGGCGGCAACGCGCTGCTCGGCAAGAAGTGCCTGGCGCTGCGCATCGCCTCGGTGATGGCGCGCGACGAAGGCTGGCTGGCCGAACACATGCTGATCCTCGGCGTGACCAACCCGCAGGGCGAAAAAACCTATGTGACCGGTGCGTTCCCGTCCGCCTGCGGCAAGACCAACTTTGCGATGCTGGTGCCGCCCAAGGGGTTCGAGGGCTGGAAGGTCACGACGATTGGTGAAGACATCGCCTGGATCAAACCGGGCAAAGATGGCCGCTTGTACGCGATCAACCCGGAGGCGGGCTATTTCGGCGTCGCACCCGGCACCAATTACCACTCCAACCCCAATTGCATGAAGGCAATTGAGGCCGACACCATTTTTACCAACGTGGCCGAGACGCCCGATGGCGATGTGTGGTGGGAGGGCATGACCGACACGCCGCCGGCCAAATTGACTGACTGGCAGGGCAAGGAGTGGACCCCCGGGTGCGGGCGGCCCGCTGCTCACGCCAATTCGCGCTTTACCGTCGCAGCCACGCGCTGCCCCTCGCTCGATGCCCAGTGGGACGACCCGAATGGCGTGCCGGTTTCAGCCTTCATGTTCGGTGGCCGCCGCTCTGACACGCAGCCCTTGGTGGTGGAGGCGCTCGACTGGGAAGATGGCGTCTACAAGGCCGCGACGATGGGTTCCGAGACCACCGCAGCCATCGCAGGCAAGCAAGGCGTGGTGCGGCGCGACCCGATGGCGATGATCGCCTTCGTTGGCTACAACATGGGTGACTACTTCAAGCATTGGCTCAAAATCGGCAAATCGATCAGCCAGCCGCCGAAAATTTATCAGGTCAACTGGTTTCGCAAAAACACCGAGGGCAAGTTTGTCTGGCCCGGCTTTGGCGAGAACATGCGGGTGTTGAAGTGGGTGGTCGAGCGCTGCCAGGGTAAGGCGGCGGCGCAAGACACCGCCCTCGGGCGCAGCCCGGCTTATAGCGACCTGCACTGGCAGGGGATCGATTTTGATGCCGCCAAATTTGCCAGCGTGA
>JANOYK010000656.1:0-5422 GCA_031428855.1 Burkholderiales bacterium
TGCGCAGCCAGCCGCACCCGCGATGCACAGGGGCGGCTGGTGTTGCGTGCCGCCGCCAACCCGCGCGGCATGCAGGGCTACGCGGTAGGGCGCTGATTCCGCGCAACCGCTACTACGCCAGACCGCCCCAACCACCCCAACCACCCCGTGTAGCCCGGCCACCCCAACCACCCCAACCACCCCGTGTAGCCCGGCCACCCCAACCGCCCCGGACAACCCAGGACGACCCCGTACCAGCCCGTACCAGCCCGGACCGCCCCGATTGCCGATTCACCTCAAGGACAACGCCATGTTCAACCACTGGTTCCGCAGCATCGTTCTACTGACCCTCAGCGGCGCAATCCAATGTGCAGCCGCCGCTTATCCCGAAAAACCCATCACTCTGATCGTGCCGTGGGCGCCGGGCGGCTCGACCGACATCATCGCGCGTGCCATTGCCGAGCAGATGACCAAATCGCTCGGTCAATCCGTCATCGTCGAAAATCGCGCTGGCGCAGCCGGCAACATCGGCTCCAACATCGTCGCCAAGGCGCGCCCCGACGGCTACACCCTGCTGGTCGGCTCCATGAGCACGCACGCGATGAACCCGGCGCTGATTCCCAACATGCCGTTCCGCGGCACGGAAGACTTCACGCCGATTGCACTGGTCGCCAACGTCGTCAACACGATGGTGATTAACGCTGCGGTACCGGCCACCAGCGTGCGTGAACTGATCGCCTATGCCAAGGCCAATCCGGGCAAGCTCGCCTACGCCTCGGCCGGCGGCGGCTCGACCAATCATCTGGCGGCCGAAATGTTCATGAAGGCGGCCGGCATCAGCATGCTGCATGTGCCCTACAAAGGCGGCGCGCCAGCCGTGCTCGACACCGCGGGCAATCAAACCCAGGTGCTGTTCTCGGCCAGCACGCAGACCCTGCCGCACGTGCGCTCGGGCAAGCTGCGCCTGCTGGCGGTGACCGAGGCCAAGCGCTCCGCGCTGCTGCCCGCTGTGCCCACCCTGATGGAGACGCTGCCGGGGCTGGAGATGAGCGTCTGGTACGCCGCCTTCGGCCCGGCGGGCATGCCTGCCGAATTGGCGGCGCGCCTCAACGTTGAGATCAACCAGGCGATGGCGATGCCGGATGTGCGCGCGCGCATGGACGCGATTGGTGTCGATGTCGTCAGCGCTGGCCCGGAACATCTGGCCACTGCCCTGCGCAACGACAGCGAGCGCTATGGCAGGATCATCAAGGAATTGGGGATCAAGCTTGAGTAAGCGCAATGGTGCCGGTGGCGGCGTCATGCAGGGCGTGCTGCCGTTAGCGGTTTGCGAGCGGCTGTGTGATGCGCTCTCCAAGGCCACAACCCTCGATCAGGTGCTCAGTCACATCAACTCCGCGCTGCAATCCGTGCTCGGGCCGGGCTTGCTCACCGTCAATCTGGCTGCCCACGTCACACCAGACGGCGCGGGCGATGCACCCGATGCGCCAAACCCACCCGGCGAAGTGCTGCTCGAACGCCTCTGGACCTCCGACCCGGTGTCGTATCCGGTATCGGGCCGCAAGCGCAAAACCCTCACACCCTGGACCCATCAGTTGCTGCTGCGTGCAGAAGTATTCACCGGTGAAGGTGATGCAGCGCTGGCGGCAGTGTTCGACGATCACGCGCGCATTGCTTCGCTCGGCCTGCATGCCGTCATCAATGTGCCGTTGGTTGAGGCAGGCCGCTGCGTCGCCACCTTCAACCTGCTCGGCAGCCGGCCGCAGTGGCTGCAACATGAAATAGCATCGGTACGGCTGCTGGCGCTGCTGGCTGCTCCGTGGGTGCTTCAGGCGCGGCGTGCGGCGTATGCGAAAACGCCCGGCACCCTGCCCTGACAGCCTCTGCTGGCGCGGCTGTCAGGCCGCACCGCCCTGGGAGCGCCTATCCATGCGCCTTTCCAGCGTAGTGCATAGCGGCATCACGAGCTGACACCATCAACTCGATACCTCATCAAGGCTCTCCGGTATACCCAATCGCCTTGATGAATTTTCCCCAGCGCTCGTGATCGCTCTTGATGAGGCGTGCGAAATCGGCGGTGGCCAGACCGCCCGGCTCGAAGCCAAAGTTGCCGTAGAACGTTTTGATCTCGGGCGTGGCGAGCACGCGGGCCATGCCGTCACGGATTTTTGCAATGGCGTCAAGCGATGTGCCGTTGGCAGCGAAGGTGCCGATCCAGCCATCGTTCTCGATTTCCGGATAGCCCGCCTCGCGGATGGTGGGCAGATCCGGCAACAGTGGCATGCGTTTGCTGCCCATGAAAGCCAACGCGCGCAAGCGGCCCGCTTTGACAAACTGGGTCGAGGTGGCCGGGCCGTCCCACATCACCTGCATGGTGCCGGGGATCAAGTCTTTCAACGCATCGGGCGAGGCCTTGTACGGCACATGCAGCATCTCGACCCCGCCCGCCTGATTGAGCAGAACGCCGCCGAAATGCGACAGCGAGCCGGCAGCATAGGAAGCGTAATTGACGCTTCCCTTTGGTTTGGTCTTGACCCACTCGATCAATTCCTTGACGGTCTTGGCCGGCACCTGCGGGTTGACCACCAGCAGCAGACTGCCGCGCCCGAGATCGGTGACCGGCAAAAAATCATTGAGCGCGTCGTAATTGGCTTTGTAGACGTGCGGGTTGATGACAAAGCTGGCCTGGATCGTGATGAACAGGGTGTTGCCACCGGCCGGGGCCTGCACCACCGCTTGCGCGGCGATCGGGCCGCGCCCGCCCGGTCTGTTCTCGACGATCACCGGGCGGCCCAGTTCGCGTCCGAGGCGCTCGGCCATCGGGCGGATCAGCGAATCCATGCCGCCGCCGGGCTGGTCGGTGGTGATGATTTTGAGCGGGGTTTGCGCGGGGGCGGGCTGCGCGAACCACAGACAGGCGGTGGCTGCGGCACCGGCGAGTCCAAGACGAAAATTCAGACGAAAATTCAGACGCAGATTCGGATGCATGATGATGTGCTCCTAGCGTGATGCCAGTTTCGGCGGGTGCTTCGGTTGCGGGTCAAGACAGAGAAAAAATTCGGCCAGGGCTTGGGGCTTGCCGCTGGTCACACTGAGCGCCCCTTGCGCCGCCAGCTCCATGAACGGCGTGCCGCGCCCGAGCGCAATCAAGGCTGCACGCGTTAGCGACAAGGTAGCTGAAACCCGCTCCAGCAGCGCTGATGAGACGCTCGCCGCTCTGCGGTCTCCCGGTAAACCCGCTGTCGATGCATGAATCTGCATCACACCATGCCGCAGTTCGAGCACATAGGTTGTTTGATCCGGCGTGAAGTGCAGCCCAATCAGGTGATGCGCGTCAAAGCACTTTTCGGCAGCCACCCGCACCGTCAAAAACTGCAACAAGTTTTCCAGCGGCAGCGCGGCCAGAATATCTTCCGAGGCAAACCCGGCACCGCCGCGATAGGGCAGCGCATCGTAGGCCCCCTCCAGCTCGCGCGCGGCGGTCAGCATCCAGTTGCGCCAGTTGATGTTGTCGCTGGCGAAACCCTGCGCACGCAAAGCAGCGGCTTTGAGCTGTTTGGCCTGTTGCGTGGCGCGGCTATCAGCCGCGTCACTGCGCACCAGATAGCTCGCCAACTCTGCCGCCCAGCGCGCATCGCCGCCATCGAGTGCGGCCTGCGCTTGGGCCTGCACCCGCGCCGCGCCGCCCATCAGCGCCACCAGCCGCCGCGCTCGCTCGGCACGTGGCAGCGGGTCGAGTGTGGCCGGGTCGCCGTCAAACCAGCCCAGTTGCCCGGAGAACACCTGCCGCACCGAGTGCTTCACCGTGCCGTAATACTCGCCCAGCCAAGCGTGTGCCGCCAGATGGGGCGGCAATCCAGGCAGCGTCTCGGCCAGCTCATCCGGCGTGTAGCCCTTGTTGATAAAGCGCACTGCCTGATCGTGCGTGAAGGCAATCGCGTCGCGATAGGCGGTCAGCAACTCGGCAATGTTGGCGTTGCCCGCGACCGGGCGGCCATGCGCCGGCACCATCCATTCGATGGCAGCGCCGTCCACCCTGGCGCGCATCAGATCAATCGTGCGCACCCACTGCACCGGGTCGCGGTAGCGTGTGCCGCGGATCGTATGCACATTGGCAAAACACTCGCCCTGTATCACCTCGGCGCTGAGCAACACTTTCAGATCAGGCAAGTACGCGATGATTTCGTCATCGGCCTCGGACGGCGCATGCATGAACTCGAAGCGCACCCCCGCCAGCGTCACCTCCCAGCGATCCTTGAAGGTATGGGTCGGCGCAAAAAACGTGCTTTTGCCGCGCGCGAGAATTGGCCCGATGCCGGCGTTGATGTTGCCCTCGGCCCCCACCTCCAGCAGCGCGCCGAAACTGTAAGCGCTGCGGGTCGAAAGAATTTGCCCCACCAGCGCGGCGTTGTTAATCACGGTTTCCATCAGCGACTCATGCGCGATGATCCAGGTGGCGCCCGACTGCACATCCGCTTGCTGCGCAAACGCGCGCACCCCGCCGATGTGATCAGAATGGTTGTGGCTGTAGACCACCGCGCGCACCGGCAGCGCAGCAGCGTGCGGCGCTGCCCGGTAAAAATCGGCCAGCGCCGCGTCTCCGCCCTCTTTGGACTCAGTGGTGTCAACCACTATCAGGCCGCCATCGCCCACCACAAAGATCACATTCGCCAGCGCATAGCCGACCGCGCAGTAGACGCGCTGGGCCACGCGGTAGATGCGCTGCGCCATGCGCCGCGAGTGCGCCACCAGGCGCGGTGATGCCGTGGCAGCATCAGCCGTGTGTGCCAGAGTGCGTCTGGCGTCCCACGCCACTTCGACACCGGTGTAGTAATGGTCAAAGTTTTTTTGCGCCGTGCGGTGCGTGAGCAGTGCCTGCAGCGGGCGGCCCTGATGAAGCGCATCGAGGGGCGCGGCGTTGAGTGGATCAACTGTAGTCATGGCGGCAGGGTGAACTTTCGCGCAATCACAATGTAGTAATGTAAAGGATACTCAGTCAGGTTACTTACATTTCCCTCGTAAAAGGAGTCCATGTCATGGCAGGCCGCTGGTTTGAACAATTCACCGTTGGGCAGCAATTCGAGCACGAAATCCGCCGCACCCTCACCGAGGCCGACAACATGTGGTTCAGCAATGCCACCTGCAATCCGGCCGCGGTCCACATCGACGCCGAATATTGCAAAGGCACCGAGTTTGGCCGGCCGCTGGTCAACAGCATCTTCACCCTCGGTCTGGTGATCGGCCTGTCGGTGCAGGACACCACCCTCGGCACCACCGTCGCCAATCTCGGCATGACCGATACGCGCTTTCCCAAGCCGGTGTTTTACGGCGACACGGTGCGCGCAATCACCGTCGTCAAAGACATCCGCGAAAGCAAATCGCGCCCGAACGCGGGCATCGTGACGTTTATGCATACCGGCTTGAACCAGCGCAATGAAGAAGT
>JANOYK010000657.1:0-8805 GCA_031428855.1 Burkholderiales bacterium
GGAGGCCCGCAACTGCTGCGCCTCGCGAGCCAGTGCCACTTGGATTTTTACCTGCGCGTGATAGCCGCGCACGGTGTCGGCAATCTCGGACAGATAGCGCACACGCGCTGGCGGCACAATCGGCGTCTGGTTGCTTGACGATTTCACCGTGGCGCGCGGCAGGCGGCCGGGTTTCAGTTGCAGGCCGAGTTCCACCAGGCGCGGGCACAGCGCCTGATACAGCGCGGTGACGCCATCGTCATTGAAGCGGCTCGCCATGGTGCCGTAGACCGGCATCTCTTCGGTGGCGGTGCTCCAGGCTTCGCGGTTGCGCTGGTATTGCTTGCGCACATCGCGCAGCGCGTCAGGTGCGCCCTTGCGGTCGAATTTGTTGATGGCGACAAAATCGGCGAAGTCGAGCATGTCGATTTTTTCGAGTTGCGAGGCTGCGCCAAACTCAGGCGTCATCACATACAGGCTTGCGTCCACCAGCGGCACAATCGCGGCGTCACCCTGGCCGATGCCCGAGGTCTCGACCACGATCAAATCAAACCCCGCGACCTTGCAGGCGGCGATGACGTCGGGCAGGGCTTTGGAAATTTCCGACCCGGCCTCGCGCGTGGCGAGTGAGCGCATGAAAATGTTGGCGCGGCCTTCTGCCGAATTGATCGCGTTCATGCGGATGCGGTCACCCAGCAACGCACCGCCCGACTTGCGCCGCGACGGGTCGATGGAAATGATGGCGATGCTCAAGGCATCGTCCTGATCGAGCCGGAAGCGCCGGATCAATTCGTCGGTGAGCGAGCTTTTGCCCGCGCCGCCGGTGCCGGTGATGCCGAGCGTGGGGGTGTTGATCTTGGCCGCCGTGTCGAGCAGGGTCTGACGCAACGCGGCATCGGCCTTGCCGTTCTCCAGTGCGGTGATGCACTGCGCCAGCGCGCGCCGCTGCGGCTGTTCGCTGCCGCGAATCGCGTTCAGCGACTTGGGCGCGTAGGTGGAGAGATCGACATCGCAGCGCTCCAGCATGTCCCAGATCATGCCGACCAGGCCGAGCTTTTGGCCGTCTTCGGGCGAGTAGATGCGCGTCACGCCGTAGGCATGCAACTCTTTGATTTCATCGGGCACGATGACGCCGCCGCCGCCGGCAAAAATCTTGATGTGCGCGCCGCCGCGTGCTTTGAGCAGATCGACCATGTACTTGAAATACTCGACATGGCCGCCCTGATAGCTCGACATGGCGATGCCCTGCGCGTCTTCCTGCACGGCGGCGGTGACGACTTCATCGACCGAGCGGTTGTGGCCCAGATGAATCACCTCGGCACCCTGCGCCTGCAAGATGCGCCGCATGATGTTGATCGAGGCATCGTGGCCGTCGAACAGGGACGCAGCGGTAACGAAGCGCACCTTGTTTGAGAGGCGCGGCGCGTCAAGCTGTTTTTGCACGGAAAGATCGGTCATGGGGTGTCGCCGGTGTGATCGGGATCGTGATGCGCCGCCGTAGCGGCACGTGGGCGTGGTGCGGGTCTGGCGCTGCATCGGCGCTGCGGAGAAAGATTGTATGCCGCACCGGCGTGTCCTGTCGGCCAGCACAGCCCCGCTTTATTGGCCCAGCTTGGTCTGGCATGCGGTAAGTCGAAGCCTACTTGACGTTTACGTTAACGTCAACTTGTAAAATACGCCCCGAATGTCCCCGACTGCCCCCGACTGCCCCCGCCGCCCCCAAATGGCCTTCGGAATATCCCCGAACTTCTCCCCCGGACTTCACCCGCAACGCCCGCGGTAATTCCACGCAAAACACCCCCGTAAACTGCGTAAAACCGCCATGCAAGCACCCGCGCAACATTAATTGACAATCAAAAGTGCCAGAGGTGTCTACCATGTGACATCTTGTAACGTTGATTGAGGCACGCCGTGGCGGTGGCCCGGCGTCAACTCTTCTCATCCGTAAAAGGCACCTCGCATGAAACGCAGCGCCGGATTGTCCCAGTCTTTTTTGACCCTGTTGACCACACTGGCACTTGCTGCCGGCACGGCGGCAGCCCCGGCGCGGGCGCAGGATTCGCCCGATCTGACAGTACAACGCGCGGTCGATGGCGTGACCGCCGCGCTCGATGCCGACAAAGCGATTCAATCAGGTGACCGTCAGCGTATCAACGCGCTGGTCGAGACCAAGGTGATGCCTTACGTCAACATCACGCGCATGACGCAATCGGCGCTCGGCCCGCATTGGGTGCGCGCCACACCCGAGCAGCGTGCCGCGCTCGGGGTCGAATTCAAGCGCTTGCTGACCAACACCTATGCGGGTGCCTTCACCCGCTATCAGCCCGGCACCAAAATCGAATACCGGCCGCAGCGCATGCAGCCGGGCGATACCGACGCCACCGTGCGCTCGCTGGTGAGTGCGGGTGGCGCGGAGCCGGTGGCCCTCGACTATTATCTCGAACAGGTTGACGGTGTGTGGAAGGTGACCGATTTCGCCGTGTTCGGCGCGCGTCTGGTCGAGATTTACAAGGGCCAGTTTCATGGCGCGATTGCATCCAATGGTGTCGATGGCCTGATCCGCATCCTGGCGGCCAAGAACAATACCAACGAGGCAGCGGGTATCCGCTGATCTGTCTGGCCGCGCCCCCCTCCCCGCATTACGGTCTGGCGCTGCCGCATTCCATCGCGTATCTCACTCCGTATCTCACCCCATAGGCTGTCGCACCCCGCCGCATACCTCACCCCCTACTGCGGCATCACTGGACATCACAAAGACTCACCGCACCATGCGCATCGCGATACTGGAAGACCAACCCGAGCAAGCCGCCCTGCTCAAGTCGGTGCTGGCTTCGGAGGGACACGATTGCGACGTTTTCCTGGCGGGCGGGGCACTGATTGCCGCCGCCGGGCAGACCCGTTTTGACCTGTTTGTGCTCGACTGGGAAGTGCCCGATATCTCCGGCGAAGAGGTGCTGCGCTGGGTGCGCAAAAACGTGCCGGCACCGGTGCCGGTCATGTTCGTCACCGGCCGCAATGCAGAAAAGGACATCATCTCCGCCCTCAAAAACGGCGCTGATGATTACGTCATCAAACCGTATTTGCGCGGCGTGCTGGCGGCCCGGGTGGAAGCCCTGCTGCGGCGCGCCTATCCGCAAAAAACTCCCGCGCTGCTGACGGTGAAGCAGTTTGCGTTTGATCCGAAAATCAGCCACCTGTCGCTGGCCGGCACCCCGGTTCACCTGACCCAGCGCGAGTTTGACCTGGCCCTGCTGCTGTTCCAGAATCTGGACATGCTGCTCTCGCGTGAGCAGATCCAGGAATCGGTCTGGGGCCGCCGCGCCATTGGTGCCAGTTCGCGCACCATCGATACCCACGTCTCGCGTCTGCGCCTCAAACTCGATCTGCAGCCCGAGACCGGTTTTGTGCTCACCACCGTGTACAAGTACGGTTACCGGCTGGAGCAGGTCACACCGGCTGCGTAGGGCCGGGCGGGAAGACCGCATCATCGCGCATCACCGCGCACCACCGGCAGGCGCAGTTGTGTTCACGCTTCCGTGGCCCTAGAATTGCGGCACCATGCTGACTGCCGCCGACAATATCCTGCTCACCCGCACCGGGCCTGCCACGCCAATGGGCGATTACTTCCGCCGCTTCTGGCTGCCGGTGGCGCTCTCAAGTGAAATCGCCGAACCGGATTCACCTCCCATCCGCGTCAAGGTGATGGGCGAAGAGTTGCTCGCGTTTCGCGACAGCGCCGGCCGGGTCGGGCTGATCGAACCCCGATGCGCGCATCGCGGCGCCGATCTTTTCTTTGGCCGCAACGAAGACTGCGGCATCCGCTGCGTCTATCACGGCTGGAAATACGATGTCGAGGGCAACTGCGTGGACATGCCCAACGTGCCGCCCGGCTCGGCGTATCACAGCATTAAGAAAGAAGATGGCAGTTGCAGCGGCAGCGGCAACAGCAAGGTCGCGATCAAGGCGTACCCCACGCGCGAGTTTGCCGACATGGTGTGGGCTTACCTCGGCCCGCGCGAGCACATGCCGGCCAGCGTGCCCGAGATCGAGTGCGGCATGGTGCCGGCCTCGCACCGCTACGTGACCAAGCGCTTGCAGCAGTGCAATTGGGCGCAGTCGATGGACGGCGCGCTCGACACCTCGCACTTCTCGTTTCTGCACATGCCCGCGCCAGCCCGCGCAAACAATGACGTGATGACCGCCGCTGCCGACCAAAACCGCATCCGCTGGCTGCGCAATGATCCGATGCCGCAGTTTTCGATTCTCGATCACGAGGCTGGTTTTGTCATCGGCGGCGCGCGCCGCGCCGACGGTGACGATGCCTATTGGCGCATCACCCAGTTCATGCTGCCGTCGCATTCGATCACGCCGTCGGCGATGCCGGGCGAAACCTTGTATGGCTACACCTGGGTGCCGATTGATGACGAGTCGTCGTCGATTTACATCTATGCCTGGCATCCGGAGCAGCCGCTGCCCGAAGCAGAGCGCGCGCGTTATGTGAAGGGTGGCTACGGCCAGTTCGCCGAAATGGGGCCGGGCTATCTGCCGCTGCGCAACCGCAGCAACGACTACCTGATTGACCGCACCGACCAGAAACTGCGCACCTTCACCGGGGTGCGCGGCATTGCCGAGCAGGACGCCATGGCGCAGGACAGCCAGGGGCTGATTGCCGACCGCACCCGCGAGCATCTGTCGCCGACCGATGTCGGCGTGGTGCGCTTTCGCCGCGTGATGCTCGAAGCCGCCAAGGGCCTGCGTGAGGGCAAAGAGCCAGCCGCGGCGCAGCGCCCGCAGAGTTACCGGGTGCGCGCCGGCGGCGCGATGGCCAAGGCTGGCGTGCCGTTTGAAGAGGTGATGCGTGACCGTTTTGGCAGTGTGACTGGAGTGGCATCATGAACCGTAGAGTGAAAACTGCCGGCACCGCCGGGTTGCTGGCCCGTGCTGGTCTGCTTGAGAGTCTGCCTGGGAGTCTGCTGCGGCGCCTGCCCGGAAGCCTGCTCGCAGGCGTGCTGGGCACCCTGCTTGGAATCGGCAGCGCGCAGGCGCAGGAATACCCGGTGCGCCCGGTCACCGTCATCATCCCGTTCTCGGCCGGCAGCGCGAGTGATGTGATCGGCCGTGTGGTGCTCGAACGTATGGGTGCCTCGATCGGCCGCGCTTTCGTAGTCGACAACCGGCCCGCGGCCGGCGGCAATGTCGGCACCCAAGCAGCAGTGCGCGCTGAGCCTGATGGCTACACGATCCTGATGAACGCGTTCGGCCCGCTCGCGGTCAACAAGGTGCTCAATCCCCATCTCGGTTACGACCCGGAGCGCGATCTGGCCCCGATTTCGCTCTACGCGGTGTTGCCGAACGTGATCGTGGTCAGCGCTAAATTGCCGGTCACCACG
Source organism: Burkholderiales bacterium (assembly GCA_031428855.1). Lineage (GTDB taxonomy): Bacteria > Pseudomonadota > Gammaproteobacteria > Burkholderiales > JAEUOS01 > CANJDH01. The sequence goes on from JANOYK010000657.1 coordinate 5,370, forward strand.
CTGGCCGAATTTACCGCCTACGTGAAGAGCCATCCCAACACGCCCTATGGCTCGGTCGGCAACGGTAGTTCACAACATCTGGCTGGCGCGTTCTTCGAGCAGGTAGCAGGCGTGCCGATGCAGCATGTGCCGTATCGCATCACCGGCCAACTGGTGACTGATCTGGTGTCAGGCCAGGTGCCGGTGAGTTTTCAGTTGGGGCCCAACGTGCTCGGCCAGATCAAGGCCGGCACGGTGCGCCCGATTGCGGTGGCGAGTGACAAGCGCCTGGCCGCACTGCCGAATGTGCCGACTGCCGCCGAAGCGGGCTTGCCCGGTTATCTATCGGCGGCGCGCTTCGCGTTTCTCGCGCCGCGCAGCACCCCGCGTGCCATCATCGACCGCCTGCACCGCGAAGTCGTGGCCGCAATGGCCGATCCGGCGATCCGCACCCGCTTTGCCGACATGGGTGCCGAGCCGCAGGCGTCCACCCCGGAAGAACTGGCGCGTCACATCACCGCCGAAATCGCCAAGATGCGCGAGATCATCGGCAAGGCTGGGATCAAGCTGGATCCTTGAGACGTTGCGGCGGCAGGGACAAAGGGATAGATGGCGCAGTTTTTACATCGTTTCCTGTGTCTCACAACCCGCTCAAGCGCTCCAGCAGCGATTCTCCCGCCGCATAAGGCCAAAACCCGCTCCAGGAGCGGGTTTCAGAGGGGGCGCTCCAGGAGCGCGCGTCAGCGACCCAGTTCAAGCGCGGTAGCCAGTCCCGCTATGACGTTCCAACTGCCTCAGCAGCGCCGGCCATTCACGCCCAACCTCGATGAAGCCGCCTTTGCCGTACATCTTCAGGCCGAGGTCAATCGACTTCTGTTGCGTCTCGCGTGACAGCGGCGACAACTCCCCGCCGCCCGACAACGCATCGATCTGCTGCCGGCACGCGGTCTCGATGCGGTACATCCAGACGAAGGCTTCGCCAACGCTTTCGCCGACGCTGAGCAGGCCGTGATTGCGCAACACCAGGATGCTTTTGTCACCCAAATCAGCGACGATGCGCGGGCGCTCGTCTGTGCTCAGCGCCGGGCCTTCGAAGTCGTGATAGGCGAGCCAGCCCATCACGGTGAGCGCCTTCTGGCTCGCTGGCAACAGGCCCTGCTTCTGCATCGCCACCGCAGTGCCAAAGCGGCTGTGGGTATGGATGATGCATTGCGCACGCGGCACCGCCATGTGGATCGCGCCGTGAATCACGAAGCCGGCCGGGTTGGCCGGGTAGTCGCTGTTGCCGAGCACGGTGCCGTCCTGGTCGACCTTGATGAGCGATGACGCGGTGATTTCGTCAAACAGCATGCCGAACGGGTTGAGCAGAAAGTGATGATCGGGCCCCGGCACGCGTGCCGAGAAATGCGTGTTGTTAAGGTCAGTCCAGCCGTAGATGGCAGCCAGCCGGTAGGCGGCGGCGAGGTCGATGCGCAATTGCCATTCGGCGGCGCTGATGCCGGCCGGTGCCGGCTCGTTGTTGTACACCGCTGCGAGGTGTGAGGCCATCTGTGGATTCCTTCTAGAGGCGTGCCGCCGGCGGGGCCGTTGCGCACGCAGGTCCAAGGTTGCCCGGCGGGTACGGCGCGTGTCCGCAGGGCCAGCTTTCAGGTCTGAGTTTTATGCCCGGTTTTTAGGTCCGAGGTCCGGCAGGTCACAAACGAGTGTAGCATTTGTCCCAATACCAACAAAGGAGACACCATGACAATTGCCCGAATTTCAGTATTGACTCTGCTCTTGTTGCAACCGGTGCTGGCCGCGCCCGCGCAGGCACAGCAGCAGGCGCAGGCCTATCCGGCCAGAACGGTGCGCATGATCGTGCCGTTCCCGGCCGGACAGGCGACCGACATCGTGGCGCGCATGCTGGCGGAGCGCCTCGCGGTGATGTGGGGCCAGCCGGTGATTGTCGACAACCGTGGCGGCGGCGGCGGTGTGCCCGGCATGATCGCCGGGCGCGACGCGCCAGCCGACGGCTACACCATCATGATGGGTACCAGCGGCACGGTCGCGGTCAATCCCGCGCTCTACGCCAAATTGCCCTACGACCCGCTCAAGGACTTCGCCATGACCGGCGGCATGATGACGGTGCCCTTGATGCTGGTGGCGCATCCGAGCTTTCCGTTTGGCACGGTCAAAGAGCTGGTGGACGGTGCGAAGCGGGCGCCGGGCACGGTCAACTGGGCCTTTCCCGGCACCGGCACGGCGCAGCATCTGACCGGCGAACTATTCAAATCGCGGGCCGGCATCGACATCGTTGGCGTGCCCTACAAGGGCAGCGGCCCGGCCATGACCGATCTGCTGGGCGGGCAGGTCACGTTGATGGTGGACAGCCTGGCCTCTTCGCTGCCGCACATCAAGGCGGGCAAGCTCAAGGCGATTGCGATGACCAGCGCGGCGCGCGTGCCACAGTTGCCCGATGTGCCGACGGTTGCCGAATCGGGTTTTGCCGGCTTTGAGGGCGTGGGCTGGGGCGGCGTGCTGATGCCAGTGGCGACGCCGCGCGACATCGTTGAAAAAGTCAGCGCCGACGTGCGCCGCATTCTGCAAGACCCGGCGATGCAGGCCCGCATCGCCGACCGTGGCGCGATCGCAGATCCGCGCACCAGCGCCGAGTTCACTGCCTTTGTGAGAGCTGAAATCGCCAAATGGGCCGATATCGTCAAGCAGGCCAAGATTCAGGTTGAGTGACAAGGAGCGCGCCGTGAATGCCTGCGGGCCGGACCGGTTGAAAAAGTCGCGGCGGGATTTCCAGTGCCGTGGAACCTACAACCCGATTTGCAGCGAGGGGCTGTAGGTCGCGCGATACTCGGCTGGCGGGCATTCGAGCAGCAGCACTTCGGCACCGCCCGCGCCGGCCACGAATGTAAACGCGGGGTCGCTGCTGGCAACCCACAGGCAACTCCATTTTGGATACGCCACGCTGTTGAACAGCAAGCTGCCGCCGCATACGATAAAAAACTGCCCGCCGCCGCGCGCCGGATCAGCTGCCGTCTGCCGCTGCTGCGGCGGCACCCGCAACACCTCGACCGCCGGGCCTTGCGGGTCCGCGTTGATGGTCTGCACTTCGGCTTGGGCAAGCTTTGCCAAATCGGTTTCCGCCATCATCTCGAGTGGCGGCGACTGAAAATGTTTCTTCGGCCCCGCTTGCATTTTGTCGCGCGACTCATGCACGTAGAGCGGACCGTTGTCCATCATCGGCCGCAGCGTGAGATACCACAGGCCGTCCTCGCCCGAGGAAATCGGGCCGTAGCCGGTGTAGGCCCCGGCGTAATGCACGGTGATCGGCGCGGCCGCCCTGCGCCCGACCGAGCCGCCGCCATGCACGATGACCTGAAACTGATTCTGCTCGTGAAAGTGCGGCAGCACCACCTCGTTGGCACCTTGTTCGACCAGGAACGCCTGGGGCGAAGGAGCGCCT
>JANOYK010000658.1:0-2627 GCA_031428855.1 Burkholderiales bacterium
TGATCGACCAGAAGGCGGACGAGATTTTCGGCGCCCAGACCATTGCCCTACTCGGCCCGGCGATCGCCCGCGTTTTTGCCGGGGAGCGGGTGGACTTCGAACGGGAACACCGCCACCCGGACGGACGCGTCAGCCATCATGCGGTGAGCCTGATCCCGCACTCTGCCGGCGGCGCCAAGACCAACGGCTTTTACGCCTTCAACCGCGACATCACCGAAAGCAGGAATGCGGTGCTGGAAATCGCCCGCGCCAAAGAACAGCTGGCGCTCGCACTGGCCGGCTCCAACCTGAGTTTGTGGGACTTCAACTGCCAGAGCGGCGAGATATATCTGGACCAGGCCTGGGCACGCATGCTGGGAGAAGAGCCGGGGGAGACCATCACCACGGTCGAGAAACTTTTCGCACGAACGCATCCGGATGACGTCGAGCGCGTGCTCGAGGTCAGCCTCATGGAACTGAAAGGGAAAACCAACGGTTACGCCGAGGAGCATCGCGTCAAGACCCGCAGCGGCGAATGGCTCTGGATCGCGAGCTCGGGCAAGGTGGTCGAGCGCGCAGCCGATGGAAAAGCCCTGCGCGTGATCGGCACCAACGCCGACATCACCGTGCGCAAACGGGCCGAAGCGCACATCGAGGATCTGGCGACGCGTGACCCGCTAACCTCCTTGCCCAACCGGCGCGTCCTGACCGACCGGATCGCCCATGCGATGCTCACCGCCGAGCGCAAGGATGAAGCGATTTTCGCACTGCTGTTCATCGACCTGGACCGCTTCAAGATCGTCAATGATTCGCTCGGGCACAACGTCGGCGACCAATTGCTCCTGCAGGTGGCGCAGCGGCTCGGCAGCGCGATGCGCAAGGGCGATACGCTGGCGCGCCTCGGCGGCGATGAATTCGCCGTGGTGCTCGAACCCCTGCACCAGCCCGAGGATGCCGGGCCGGTGGCGCGCAAGATCATCGACGCCTGCGCCGCGCCTTACAGCGTTGACGGCCACCTGCTGAACATTTCCTGCAGCATCGGCATCAGCGTGTTTCCGGGCGACGCCGCCGACGCCGCGACACTGCTGCGCAATGCCGACCTGGCGATGTATTCGGCCAAGGAGCGCGGCCGCAATACCTACCAGTATTTTTCGCAGGAGATGAACCAGCGCGCAGTGGAGAAACTGGCGCTGGAGCGCGCCCTGCGCGCGGCATTGCAAGAAGGCGAATTTGAGCTTTACTACCAGCCAAAATTCAGCCTGGAGGGCGACCGTCTGGTCAGCATGGAAGCGCTGTTGCGCTGGCGTCATCCGCAGCAGGGCCTGATCGCGCCGGCGCGCTTCATCCCGATTGCCGAGGAGACCAAGCTGATCCTGCCGCTCGGCAACTGGGTGGTACGCACTGCGTGCGAGCAGGTGATGGAATGGGAACGCCGCGGCCATGCACGGATCCCGGTGGCGGTCAATCTCTCGGTCGGCCAGTTCGATGCCAGCCTGGTCGGCTCGATCGGCGACGCATTGCGTGCGAGCGGCCTGGAGCCGCGCTGCCTGGAAGTCGAGATCACAGAGAACGTGCTGATGCGTGACGTCGATGAAAACATCGAAATCCTGCGTCAGATCTCCGATCTGGGTGTGCGCATTGCGATCGATGATTTCGGCACCGGCTACTCGTCGTTGAGCTACCTGCGCTATTTCAAGCTCGATACCATCAAGATCGACCAGTCTTTTGTCCGCAACATGGTGGCAAAAACGCACGAGGCGTCCATCGTCAGGGCGATTATTGCCCTCGCCCACAGCCTGCAAATGAACGTGGTGGCGGAAGGGGTCGAGTCGGTCGAGCAAAAAAACGCGCTGGGCGACATGGGCTGCGATGAGTGGCAGGGGTTTTTCAATTGCGAGCCGCTGCCGGCCGACCGCTTCGAGCAGAGATTTTTGCTACGCTCAGCGGCCAATGAGGGAATTGCCGCCACACTGGTCATGCCTGCCGGTACGCTGTTGCGGAATGCGAATTGACCTATTTCGCCTGCGGCTCGGTCACCGGCGTGTTTGCCGCACCCTTTGCCAATTGGAAATGGGACTGGCTCGACGTGCCCGCGCTGATCGACGGCGGTGGCCCGGCGTGGGAATACCCGATGTGCGACCGCGACCCGCTGCTGCGCTGGCCGAAACATCGGCTATTGCGCGCGGCCCGGATCAGGTAATGCAACTGGCCCAAGCGCGTGCGCCCGGCGGCTTCAGTCACGTCAACGAGGTCATTGCGCAGGCGGAGCTCGAGGCGATCTCGGCGCGTTACAAACAGACTGCCGGATTTGCCAGGGCGCAAGTCAAGCGCAAAATTCCCTGATGCTGTTGCGGGCGGCAACGTGGCAGCTTCGCAACAAGCTTCGCAACAAACACCCTCACGTGGCGCCACCGGCCTTGCGCGCGAGTCGAGGATTTGCTATTCTGCAATCTAACGTAAAAACAACATGTTACAAATGTTAGCTAATTTAATTGATTAGCTTGATTAGCTTGATGCGAAAGGTGTACCCCGCCATGTCCCCACGTCTTCCCGCCCTCCTGTTCGGCGCCGCTTGCGCTGCCCTGCCGCTGCATGCCGCTGCGCAGTCAAACTACTTCGGCCTGCGTCTCGGCGCCGCCAACCTGCGC
>JANOYK010000659.1:0-3361 GCA_031428855.1 Burkholderiales bacterium
GTCTTGATCGGGCTGTCTTTCTTGACCGCAATGGTAAAGGGCGGCACGTTGTACATCATGTACACCGCCAGCGGCGCCTCAGCCGGCTTCCGGGACGCGATTTCAATCAGCGCGTTGATGTCGCCGAAGCCGACGTTGTAGGCGCCGCTCGCCACCTTGATGATCGCGGCGGCCGAGCCTTCACCCTGGTCGATCTCGACATCCAGCCTTTCGGCCTTGAAATAGCCTTTGTCTTGCGCGATGAAGAACCAGGCTTGCGGCCCCTGGTATTTCCAGTTCAGGACCATCTTGATCTTGGTCTGGGCAAAGGTGGCGGGCGCATGGGTGGCTAGCGCAAGCAACCAGACGGCAAGCACGCAGGCGGCAAGGCCGGAAGACAGCAGGCGTTTCATGATGGCTCCTTGGGGGATCGGTGAACGGATGAAGCGGGGGCGGGCAACAATGCGGAGCAGGTGGTGGTGAAGCCGTGCAACTGCCGCACCAGGAACACGATGGCGTCGCTCACGTATTGGGGTGAGGGCGTGCCGCAGGCGTCTTCGACCAGCACGCAGTCGTAGCCCAGGAAGCCGGCGTCCTGCAGGGTCGAGAACACGCAGCGGTCGGTGTTGATGCCGGCAAACAGCAGGGTGGTGACGCCGGCCTGGCGCAATACGGAATCGAGTTCGGTGTCCCAGAAGCCGGACAGGCGATGCTTGCTGATACTGATATCACCGGCCTGTGCGGGCAATTCGTCAAGCTGCGCGGCGCCCCACGAGCCTTGCACCAGTGACGGGCCATGGCCGGCCGATGACGGTTCGCCATAGCCGGCCGCAGCGGCGCTGCGCTTGCCGCGATACAACACCGAAGGCGGCAGGTTGGCGCGGTCGGCGCGGATGCCCCAATTGAGCCAGACGATGCGGGCGCCGGCGCCGCGCAATGCCATCGTGAGGGTTGCGATGGCGGCAATCGGCTTGCGCATCGGCGCCACGTCGATGCCCTTGCAGCCGAACCAGCCCTCGGCGTGGCAGAAGTCATTCTGCATGTCGACCACGATCAACGCCGTGCGCGCGAGGTCGATTTCAATCGCCTGCGGCTCGGCCGCCAGGCGCAGCACGCGCGGCGGCGTGGCGCTGCGCACCAGACTCACGTGGTCGTCGTGGACGGTCCAGCTGGCAGCTGCGGTGGGGCCGGGTTGAAACGACAAGGGGCGGTTCGGGCAGGTTGAAGGGATCACGGACAGATGCATCATGGATGCCGGGAGTGCTGCATAACAAGTGCTATATTGGTCATGCCCTGTTCGTTTTTTCGCAACGCTCCGCTGTTGTCAGGGCGGCTGTCAGAGCGGGACTCAGAAGGAATCGCAATGTCGCTGCAGTACCTGAAGGTGTTTTCCTACATCGATGCGGTGGCGCGCGCCGGGTCGATCCGCAAGGCGGCCGAGGCCCTGTTCATCACACCCTCCGCCCTCGACCGGCGCGTGCTGGACCTCGAAGCGGAACTCGGCACCGAGCTGTTCGAGCGCCACGCACGCGGCATGCGCCTGACCGCCGCCGGCGAACTGTTTCTGGACCACGTGCGTGCCCAGCGCGCCGATTTCGAGCGCATCCACGGCGAAATCGAGCACCTCAAGGGCCTGCGCCGCGGTACCGTCTCGATCGCAGCCAGCCAGGCCCTCGCCTATTCAGTATTGCCGGAACTGCTCAATCGCCTGCGGCGCGCCAACCCGGGCATCAATTTCAAGGTGCGCATCTGCGACCGCCAGGCAGTGGTCACCGCATTGCGCACCTTCGAAGCCGATCTCGGCGTGGTCTACAACGTGCAGCCGGCCGCCGACCTCACGACCCTGTTCCAGATCGAGCAGCGCCTGTGTGCGGTGATGGCGGCGCGCCATCCGCTGGCCGCGCAGGAGACCGTGAAGATGCGCGACTGCCTGCAATATCCGCTGGCGATGCCCGACACCAGCCTTGGCGGGCGCGCCCTGCTCGAAGGCTTTTTCGCGCGCAGTTCGCTGCAGCCCAACCTGGTGCTCGAATCAAACTCGTTCGAGATGCTGCGCAATTTCGTGCGTTCCAACGACGCGGTGTCGTTCCAGATCCAGGTCGGCACGCCGGTGGCGCGCAACCAGGACGGTGTGACCGCGCGCGTGATCGAGGAGCGCGCCTTTCCGCGCCAGCCGTTGACGGTGGCGCAGTTGAAAGGCCGGCATTTGCCGCAGCCGGCGCTGCGGTTTCTGGCGTCACTGCGTGAAGCGATGGGTGGCGGCGCCAGCACTGCCTAGCCGACCGCGCAGCCGTGCTGATCCGGCGCTGCGCGGCTTGGCGATCAGTCGCAACGAAATGAATCGCCCCGAGCTGCGCGGCTGGTGAACAAAGTTGAGAGCGGTACCGGCCGAAAACCCATAGTGGGAGCGGATTGCAGGCCGCGATGGCTGAAGAACCGCATGGATCATTGCTGAGCGGCATGCCTTGGTGAAAAACAAAGCCTGCTGCGCCACGTGCGTTATGTCACACCGCTCACCAGCGTGCAGGTTCGCGGCTTCATCGACGCAAGTGTCCGCTCAAGCGCGGGCACCAATGGCAATAGTGCGGGTAGTTCATTTGACAACGCGTTCAACACAATCACGGCTAGCGGAAGCGCTGTCAGGTTCTGCTGATACGGCAGATTTTTGTCTACTGTGACAAATGCGTCGAATTCGGTGGCCGCCAACGCAAGCAGCTGGCCGTTTTTTACCCCAGACCAGCCCATCTCGACAACCGTTCGGACGTCATGATTCGGCAACGAGCGGCGAAACTTGACTGGTACCGATTCGTCAAGCAGCAAGCGCATCGTCAGCCAAACGCGCTCTCGCCGCTTCAAGTACCGCTACCGCCTTTTCGCGGGATACCGAGGGGAAATCTTCGAGAAAGTCTTCAAGCGAGGATGCGCCCTCGAGGTAGTCAAACAGGTTCTTGACGAGTACGCGCGTACCCGTGAAGCACAGCGCTCCGCTCATGATTTCCGGGTCGCGACTGACGAGGGATTTGTCCATGACCGTCTCCTGTCTTATGAAGATAGTTTACTCGCCAAGGGGAAATTCTCCAGGCATGAAGGCGCGCTTCATACGCCGTCCCGCTGGTCTTTTTTGGCAAGCAACACCCTCTTCAACTTACCAAATCCGGTGTGGCCAAGCTTGTCTTTGTTCCAACCGTTCATCTTGTTCGGCTTGCACAACAAGCAGCCAGCCCTTGCATTCTTCCGCTTCCCGCGTTTGTGGTTCATGATTTCCTTTCCGCTTCGCGACAGACCCGTGATTGACATTGACCCTGCAATTGCGCCCATTGCCAATTTCACCATGATGGGGATGGAAGTCGGCAAACCTGCGCATATGGCATTGTGCCAAGCG
>JANOYK010000660.1:0-1712 GCA_031428855.1 Burkholderiales bacterium
CCTCTCGGGCATCTCCATTTCCAAGCTGTTGATCGGCGGGGTGCTGCCGGGCCTGTTGCTCTCGGTGGCGTTTGTGTTCTACATCGTGATCCGCGTCAAGCTCAATCCCTCGCTCGCGCCCAGCACGGCGCTCACCGAATATCGCGGCTGGGAAAAACTGCGCCCCTTCGTGCAATACGTCATCCCGCTCGTCTCCATCTTCGCCATCGTGGTGGCCTCGATGGCGGCCGGCTGGGCTACACCTACCGAATCAGCCGCCATCGGTGCCATGGCCACGCTGGTGCTGGCCATGCTGTACCGCGCCCTCACGCTGAAAAACCTGATGGCCTCGCTGCGCGGCACGGTCGGCATCTCGGGCATGATTTTGTTCATCATCGTCGGGGCCACCACGTTCGCGCAAATCCTGTCGTTTTCGGGGGCATCGAACGGCCTGGTCGAACTCATCACCGGCCAGGGCCTGCCGCCGTGGGCGGTCATCGCCGGCATGATGCTGATCCTGATTTTTCTCGGCATCTTTGTCGATCAGGTCAGCATGATGATGATTACCCTGCCGATCTTCATGCCGGTGGTGCAGGCGATGAACATTGATCTGGTCTGGTTCGGCGTCATGTTTTTGATCTGCATGCAGCTCGGCCTGCTGCTGCCGCCGCATGGTTTGCTGCTGATGACGATGAAAGGCGTCGCCCCGCCGGAGGTGACGATGGCGGATATTTTCCGCGCGGTGACGCCGTTCGTGCTCATGAGTTTGGTGCTGCTGGCGCTGGTGTTTTTTGTGCCGGCGGTGGCGACCTGGCTACCGGGGATGCTGGGCTGAGTGTCCGCATGATGTCCGCCCACATGCCCGCACCGGCGTATCAGGTGTGGCGTAAAATACCTACCAGGTAAAACTTTTGGAGACGGCCATGAGTGCTGTGCTGATTTCGACCAAGGGGCAGATCGTGCTGCCGGTTGCGGTGCGCAAAGCTCTGGGTTTGAGGCCGGGGATGCGGGTCAACATCAAGGTCGACGGCAAGCGTGCCATGCTCACACCTGCGCCCGCGAAAAAAACCGTGACGATTGAACAGATTGCGGCACTGCTCAACTACCACGGGCCTGCCGTCCCGGTCAGTGCAATGCGCGTCACCGGTTACAAAGACTAAACCGTGCGCGCGATTGACACCAATGTGCTGGTGCGCGCATTGGTCAACGACGATGCTGGCCAAACCGCGCGCGCGCGGGCGTTTCTGCGCGAGAATCCGGTGTTCGTGCCGGTGACGGTGATGCTTGAGTTGGAATGGGTACTGCGCTCACGCTATGCCTATGCGCCAGCCTTGGTGGCACAGGTGGTCGAGCAGATTGTGGCGCTGGAAAATGTGGTGGTAGGCGAGCGCGCCGCGGTACTGGCCGCCGCTGGCAAAATGGCGCACGGCTGGGATTTTGCCGATGCCTTGCACCACGCGCTGGCAGATGGTTGTGATGATTTTGTAACGCTCGACGCGGCTTTGGCGAAGCGCTCCAAGCGTGTCGCGAAACTGGCCCCCGCCGTGACCAAGCTGTAGACCACGCCCTCAAACGCATTTTTCAGGAGTTTCAATTGGCATCCACCCCGATCAAAATCATGACCTCGCTCGCCACCAAGGATTTTCTGGCCGGCTTTGTGATCGACTACCCCAAGCTCACCGGCCAGGCGCTGGTGTTTGAAAACGACGGCGGCGTCAACCTTGCCAAGCGCG
>JANOYK010000661.1:0-8541 GCA_031428855.1 Burkholderiales bacterium
GACGGCTCGCGCCAGCCGCCCAAGTTCATCGTGATGGAATACCACGGCGGCGAAAAAGACGAAAAACCGATTGTGCTGATCGGCAAGGGCATCACCTTCGACACCGGCGGCATCTCGTTGAAACCGGGCGAAGGCATGGACGAAATGAAGTTCGACATGTGCGGCGCGGCTTCGGTGTTCGGCACCTTCAAGGCGATTGCCGCACTCAAGCTGCCGCTCAATGTGGTGGGCCTGGTGCCCGCCACAGAAAACATGCCGGGCGGCGCTGCCACCAAGCCGGGCGATATCGTCACCACCATGTCGGGCCAGACCGTTGAAATTTTGAATACCGATGCCGAAGGCCGTCTGATCCTCAACGACGCCCTCACCTACGCCGAGCGCTACGAGCCGGACTGTGTGGTCGATATCGCCACCCTCACCGGCGCCTGCGTGATTGCCCTCGGCCATGTCGCCACCGGTCTGTACAGCAACACCGACAGCCTCGCGCGCGAGCTCGCGCATGCGGGCGACGACGCCCATGACCGCGCCTGGCACATGCCGCTGTGGGACGATTATCAGGAGCAGCTCAAATCGAACTTCGCCGACATGGCCAACATCGGCGGCCGCCCGGCCGGCAGTGTCACGGCAGCCTGTTTCCTGTCACGCTTTGCCAAAAAATTTGAGTGGGCGCATCTCGACATCGCCGGCACCGCCTGGAAATCGGGCCCAGCCAAAGGCGCGACCGGCCGGCCGGTGCCTTTGCTCACGCATTTTCTGCTGCAACGCGCGGTCAAAAAAGCGGATGCGGGCTAATCTCGGGCTAATCTCGGGCTATTCTCGGGCTATTCTGTTTGGTACGGGCCAACCAGTGCCGCCCGTAACTGGATCACGACTGATACCGACTGCTGCGCGCGGCCACCCTTCCAGATCCTGTCTGACCAACGCATAACCGACGCCTAACCCGCGCACACTCCACGCTCGACGCTCGTCTGACCCGCGCATGACACGGATTGATTTTTATTTCAACGCTCCCGACAAGCTCGGTACGGCAGTCAAGCTCGCGCGCAAGGCCTACGCGAACCAAAATCATCTGCTGATCTACACGCGCGATGCTGCGCAGCTGGACGCGATAGACCGGCTGCTGTGGTCGGCACCGCCCACCAGTTTTGTGCCGCACTGCCGCGCCGGTCACAAGCTGGCGGCGCAGACCGCGATCCTGCTCACCTCCGACGCGGCCGCGCTCGACTCGGCTGCGATGCCGCATCATGAGGTGATGCTTAATCTGGACCTGGAACATCCGGCCCAGTTCAGCCGCTTCGAGCGCCTGCTCGAAATTGTCAGCCGCGATGACCCGGACGACCGCGCGCGCGCGCGCGTGCGCCACAAGTTTTACCGCGACCGCGGCTATGACATCACCACCGTCGATCTGGCCACGCTCAAACAAAAAGAGGTCGCATGACCACACTGGCACCGCCTGACGATGGCATTCCGGTGCTGACCGATATCGTGGCGCCGGAAGCAACGCCTGCCGCCACGCCCGCTGCGTCCGCCCTAGATCACGATGCCGCACTTGAGATCACGCAGCGGCTGCCCGCGCTTACGCGCGCAGAACCGGCAGCCGATGCAGACCCTGCCAGCCGTGCCAGCGCCGACGCAGCCGGTGAGGATGCCGAATGGCTTGAGGCCCTGGCCCTGCGAGTGCAGTCGCGAGTGTTGACCGGGCTGACCAGACGGATCGACCCGATGGTTGAACAGCGCCTGCGCGAATCGCTCACGGATTTGCTCGAACAAGTGCTGGCCGGCATGACCGCAGAATTGAAAGTGACAGCGCGCAATATCGTGCGCGATGCGGTGGCGCAAGCAGTGGCTGCCGAGTTGGCCGACTTGTACGAATCAAAACAATAAGCGCGCCAGAACCGTTGGTACAGGCCGGTCTGCGCGTTCAGTGCGCTAAAACCGTTGGTACAAGCCGTTTTCCCAGCAGCTCTCCCGCCAGACCTCTCTGCCGGTATTCGCCCAGCCGGCAACGCCGATGCTGACGTGCCGGTGAACGCCGGATTCAACCCAGCTGCGCCAGCGTCTTCACATGCGCTACCGCGCTGCGTCCGAGCGCAGACAGGTTGTAGCCGCCTTCGAGCATCGACACGATGCGTCCCTTGGCATGGCGGCGCGCCACGTCCATCAACTGCGCCGTCATCCAGGCATAGTCGGCCTCGACCAATTTAAGCCCCCCCAGCGTGTCTTCACGATGGGCGTCGAACCCGGCCGAGATCAGGATCATTTCGGGCCGCCATTCTTCGAGCGCGGGCAACCAGCATTCCTCGACCGCGCGGCGCGCGGCCGCGCCGCCGCTGCCCTCCGGCAAGGGCACATTAACCATGTTGGGCGCGGGTGCATCGACACCGCTGTAGGGGTAAAACGGGTGCTGAAAAATGCCCGCCATCAACACCCGCTGCTGCCACGCATCGCGCCCGAATACGTCTTCGGTGCCATTGCCGTGATGCACATCAAAGTCAATCACGGCGACGCGCTCCAGGCCATGCGCGTCCATTGCATGGGCCGCGGCGACGGCGATGTTGTTGAAAATGCAAAAACCCATCGAGCGGCTGCGGGTGGCATGGTGGCCGCACGGGCGCACCGCGCAAAAGGCGTTGTCCATCGTGCGCGCCATCACCTGGTCCACCGCCAGCACGCCCGCGCCAGCCGCGCGCAAGGCGGCGTTGAGTGAGTGCGGGTTCATCGCCGTGTCGGGGTCCAGCTGGGCATAGCCCTGGGTGGGCGCGTTCTCGAAAATCGAGTCGACGTATTCGGGCCGGTGAACCCGTTTTAACTGCTCCGGGAGCGCCAGCGGCGCATCGAGCGTGGCGACATGATCGAGCACACCCGAGGCGCGCATCTGGTCGTTGACCGCATGCAGGCGGTCCGGGCACTCCGGATGGCCGGCCCCCATGTCGTGTTTGAGGCAGTCGGCGTGGGTGATGTAGGCAGTGGTCATGAGCGCGGCGGGCGTGGGTGGAGACCGGCAATCGGAGGCGGGTAGTGGGAGACTGTATTGTGCCAGCGCTGCCGGGGGCACCGGCGCGAGTTATTGCTATGATGTTTTTTGTCGCGCCCCCACCCCACCATTCCAACTGCCGCCATGTCCGCTGTCCTCAATCTCAAATCTTCCCCGCTGCAAGCGCTTATCAACCAGTTGAACGAGGTCATCCTGGGCAAGGATGGCCCGGTGCGGATGGCAGTGGCCTGCATGCTGGCGCGCGGGCACTTGCTGATCGAAGATGTGCCCGGCGTCGGCAAGACCACGCTCGCGCATGCGCTGGCGCGCTCGATCGGCTTGCAATTTGCCCGCATCCAGTTCACCAGCGATCTGTTGCCGGCCGATGTGCTGGGCGTCTCAATTTACGAGCGCGAAACCGGCACCTTCAAGTTTCATCGCGGCCCGATCTTTGCTCAGTTCATCCTCGCCGATGAAGTCAACCGTGCCACCCCCAAAACCCAAAGCGCGTTGCTCGAAGCGATGGAAGAGCAGCAGGTCACGCTCGATGGCGAGGGCCATCCGCTGCCGCAGCCGTTTTTTGTGATCGCCACGCAAAACCCCTCGCATCAGGTTGGCACCTTCGCATTGCCCGAATCGCAGCTGGACCGTTTTTTGATGCGCATGGAGGTCGGCTACCCGGACCGCGCCGCCGAGCGCGCGCTGCTGTCCGGCTCCGACCGGCGCCAGATCGCGGCGCAGCTCAAACCGGTGATGAGCGTGGCCGAGTTTGAAACGATGCAGGCGCGCGCCGCCAAAGTGCATGTCAGCCCGGCCCTGATCGACTATTTGCAGGCGCTGGTCGAAGCCTCGCGCCAGGCACCGCAGTTCACCGCAGGTTTAAGTCCACGCGCGGGCCTCGGCCTGCTCGCCGCCGCGCGCGCCTGGGCCTTTGTCGGCGGGCGCGATGCGGTGCTGCCCGAAGATGTGCAGGCAGTGCTGCCCACTGTCGCCGGGCATCGCTTGAAACCGCTGCAACACACCAGCCGCAGCGCCGCTGCCGAGTCGCTGGCGGAGTGGATCAAGTCGGTGCCGATTCCTTAAACGCGGCCGCATCGATCTGCGCAGCACTGCCGTTCTCCCCTCGCCCGCTCCTCCCCGTCCTGCGCAGCGGCATCCCACAGACACCAGCGACACCAGCAGACACCCGCATGCCAAACCGCACTCCCCATCCGGCACTGTCACGCATGCTGCGCTTCTCGATGATTTTCAACTGGGTGTTCCAGCCGCGCGGGCCGGAGACCGGCGACGTGTTTTTGAACCAGCGCCGGGTCTTCATCTTCCCCACCCGTTACGGTTTTTTGTTTGTGCTCTCCTTGCTCGCGATGCTGGCCGGGTCGATCAACTACGACCTTTCGCTTGGGTTTGTCTTGACGTTTTTTTTAGCCTCGGCCGGGCTGGTGGCGATGCTGCATACGTTTCGCAATCAGGTGCATCTCACCCTGCGCCCGCTGCGCGCCGAACCCGCCTTCGCCGGCGGCATGGCAGCGTTTGAGCTGCTGCTGGTGAACCAGAAAAATATTGAGCGCGCGGCCATTTGGCTGCGCTGCATCGAGACCAGTGTCGCCACCGATGTGCCGCCGGGCCAGACCGCAGCAGCCACGCTGCGGGTACCGGCGCTGGTGCGCGGCTGGCAGCGCTTGCCACGCTTGACGGTGGAAACGCGCTACCCGCTCGGCTTGCTGCGTGCCTGGAGCTACTGGCAGCCTGATCTGCCGTGCCTGATTTATCCGCGCCCGGCACCGGCCGGCCTGGCGCTGCCGATTGCGCCCGAGGGCAGCGGCGAGGGCGCGCCGGCCGGTGCCGGCACCGATGACTTCGCCGGCCTGCGTGAGCACGCCGCCAGCGACAGCCCGCGCCACATCGCATGGAAAAGCGTCACGCTCGCGCTCGAAACCGGCGGCCCCTTGCTCACCAAACATTTTTTCGGCACCGCCACGCGCGATCTGATCCTGCATCTGGATGCCTTGCCGGCCCGTCTCGGCCTCGAAGAAAAACTGTCGCAGCTGACGCGCTGGGTGCTCGATGCCGAAGCGGCCAGACAGCCCTACCGGCTGATGGCCGGCGCGCACGATATTGGCCCCGGCTTGGGCGATGCCCACCGCGCCGAGTGCCTGCGTGCGCTGGCACTGTATCAGTGGCGTGCGCCGGTTGCTGCGCCAGCGGCTGCCGGCGTGCCTGCTGCGCCCACCGCACCCGGCGCGCCGCAGCGCACCGTGGCAGGCGTGGCCGGAGCACAGGCGTGAGCGCAACCCTGCTGCTGCCGCAGCCCAAGCGCACCGCGCGCCTGTTCCCCAAGGTGCTGCCGCTGACGCGCGAGACGCTGTCATCCGACGGCCCATCACAGGATCAGCCGGTGGGCCGCGCCGCCATGGTCACACTTATGGCGGCTCTGGTGCCGGTGCTCGGCCCGCACGTCTCACACTTGCCCGCGTGGTGCCTGGCGTTTGGCAGCATCCTGTTCCTGTGGCGGCTGTGGCTTACCTGGCGCAGCGGGTTCGCGCCGGTCAAGCTGCCCTCCAAGTGGCTGCTCGTGCTCCTGATGGCGCTGGCGATTGCCGGCACCCTGTGGACCCATCGCACCTTGTTCGGACGTGATGCCGGCGTCACCTTCATCACCCTGATGCTGCTGCTCAAGCTGCTCGAAACGCGCAGCAAACGC
Source organism: Burkholderiales bacterium (assembly GCA_031428855.1). Lineage (GTDB taxonomy): Bacteria > Pseudomonadota > Gammaproteobacteria > Burkholderiales > JAEUOS01 > CANJDH01. The sequence goes on from JANOYK010000661.1 coordinate 5,676, forward strand.
GATGCCGTGATCGCCGTGTTTCTGTCCTACTTCCTGATCCTGACCACCTTCTTTTATTCACAGACCATCGGCACGGCGGCCCTGATGCTGGTCTCGCTGGTGCTCATCACCTCGGCCCTGATCGCCGCCAACCGCGATGCCGCGCCGATGCCGCCGCTGGCGCAAACGCGCCTGGCCGGCACCATCATCCTGCAGGCATTCCCGATGATGCTGGTGCTGTTCCTGCTGTTTCCGCGTGTCAACGGCCCCTTGTGGGGCCTGCCGGCCGACTCGGTCTCGGGTGTGTCGGGTCTGTCCGACAGCATGTCGCCCGGGCAGATCACCTCGCTGTCACTGTCCGATGGTGTCGCGTTTCGCGTCAAATTCAACTCACCGATGCCGAAAGAATCGGCGATGTACTGGCGCGGCCCGGTGCTGTCCAGTTTCGATGGCCGCAACTGGCGCATGCAGGCCGGCAACCCGCTGCGCCCGTCGCGCTTTGAAGAAGCCGGGGTCGCGGTCGACTACACCGTGACCATGGAACCGCTGCAAAAACCCTGGCTGTTCGCGCTCGAGATGCCCACCAGGCTGCCTGACTACGGACGGCTCTCACCCGACCTGCAGCCAGTCAACGTCAAGCCGGTGCAAGGGCGGCTGCGCTACGACGCGCGCTCCTATCCAGCCTACCGTCCGGTCGCCTATGAAGAGCGCGCCGACCTCGCGCCGTTCCTGGCGATGCCGCCGCGCGTCAACCCGCGCACGCGCAATTTGGTCAGCACCTGGCTGTTTGAAGGCAGCACCGGCGAAGCGCTGGTGGCGCGTGCGCTCAATCACTTTCGCACCGAGGAATTTTTCTACACGTTCGAGCCGCCCCTGCTCGACAACCATCCGGTCGATGAGTTTTTGTTCATCACCAAGCGCGGCTTTTGTGAGCACTACGCCTCGGCGTTCACCGCCATGATGCGCATGGGCGGCATTCCGGCGCGGGTGGTCACCGGTTACCAGGGCGGCGAGGTCAATCCGGTCGATGGCTATTTCACGGTGCGCCAGGCCGACGCTCATGCCTGGAGTGAGGTGTGGCTCAAAGGGCGCGGCTGGGTGCGGGTTGATCCAACCTCGGCGGTGTCGCCCGCGCGCATCGAGCGCGGCCTGGCCGGCGCGCTGCCGCAGCGCTTCGCCACCCCGCTGATGGCGCGCTTCACGCCGGGCTGGAGCACCGATGCGTTGAGAAAATTCAAATTCAACTGGGAGGCTGTCACCAACTCCTGGAACCAGTGGGTGCTCAACTACAGCCCCGACCGTCAGCGCGAAACGCTGGAGCGCCTCGGCATGAAGACGCCGACGTGGCAGGAGATGACGGTGGCGATGGTGACCGGCATGGCGCTGGTGTTGCTGGTGGTGACAGGCTGGCTGCTCAGGGCGCGGCGCGAGCGCGACCCGGTGCAACGCGCGTGGCAGCGTTGTTGCAAACGCCTGGCGCGGGCCGGCCTCACACGCGCGCCGGCAGAAGGGCCGCTCGACTACGGCCGCCGCGTGGCTGCCGAACTGCGCCGCGCGCGCCCGGCCAGCGCCGCGCTGGCGCAACTGCTGCCGCGCATCAAGGCCATCGCCGAATCCTACGCGGCGCTGCGTTATGGCCGCGAGCGCGACGCAGCGGGCGTGAGACAATTGACCCAAATGGTCAAGGAATTGCGCGTTTGAGAATCACATCATGGGCGGCAGCGCTGACAATCGCCGCGCTCGCACCGGCACCTCTGCACGCCGCCCCGCAAAAAAAACATCGCATTGCCGCTGCCGCCGCTCCCGCACCGGGCAAAACCGGCTACAGCAAACGCGCCGACGTGCAGGCGTTCATCACCGACATGGCGCAAAAACACGGTCTGGTCGAGAGCGAACTGGCCTTCGTGTTTTCGCGCGCGCGCTTCTATCCCTCGATTGTCGAACTCATCACCCCGCCGGCCAATCCGCGTGTGCGATCGTGGCAGGTGTACCGCGCGCGCTTTCTCGATCCGGTGCGCATCAGCGGCGGCGTCGCGCTGTGGAAACAGTATGAAAGCGACCTCGCGCGCGCTGAAAAGGAATTCGGCGTGCCGGCCGAGATCATTGTCGCTATCATGGGCGTTGAGACCGTCTACGGCAAAAACACCGGCAACTGGCGCGTCATCGACGCCCTCACCACACTCTCGTTCGACTACCCCAAGCGCGCCGAATTTTTCAGAAGCGAGCTGGAGAACTACTTGCTGTTCGCGCGCGAACACGACATCGATGTGTTCAGCGTGCGCGGCTCGTATGCCGGTGCCATCGGCATTCCGCAGTTCATGCCCGGCAGCTGGCGGCGGCACGCAGTCGATTACGACGGCAACGGCAAGATCAACCTGCGCGAAAGCTTTGTCGACTCGATCGGCAGCATCGGCAACTTCCTTAAAAATCACGGCTGGGCGGCCGGCGGCGCGATTGCCTTTCCGGCGCGCGTCGAGGGCGACGCGTGGCGCGCCCTGCTCGACAAAGACATCCTGCCGCACACCCGCATCGGCGATCTGGCGAAACAGGGGGTGGTGTCTGAAACCCTTGTCTCCCAACGGTTTCCGGTCGATACCCTGGGTGCATTGATTGACTTGGTGACGCCCGATCAGCCGACCGAATACTGGGTCGGCCTGCAAAATTTCTACGCCATCACGCGCTACAACCGCTCCAGCTTTTACGCCATGAGCGTGATGCAATTGGCTGAGGCGATCAAGAAGAACCGCGCCCCTCAGTGAACGCCCGGTGCTGACGGGGCGGAGCGTTGGCCTTTTTTTTGTTCACGCTGCGTAGTGATGCGATGTCTGATGTTGGCGGCGAGGATCACCAGCAGCGCCGCAAGAATGGCTGCGAGCAGCACAACGTA
>JANOYK010000662.1:0-2795 GCA_031428855.1 Burkholderiales bacterium
CATCTTGCCCTTCGGCGACAACATGAACACGCGCACGCCCTGCTTGCCGCGCATCGCGTATTCAGCCGCCGAGCCGGTGTCACCCGAGGTCGCGCCGAGGATGTTGAGCTCGCGCCCTTCGCGCGCCAGCACATACTCGAACAGATTGCCGAGCAACTGCATCGCCATGTCTTTGAAGGCGAGCGTCGGGCCATTCGACAAACCCAGAATATGCAAGCCCGGTTCAAGCGTGGTAAGCGGTGCAATATCGGCGCTGCCAAACACCTCGGCCCTGTAAGTCTTGTCCACCAACGCTTTCAGCGCATCGGCCGGAATGTCATCGATGAATTTCAACAGCACTGCAAACGCCAAATCCGGGTACGACATCGCGCGCATGCGCGTGAGCTCGGCATCCGGCAACTGCGGATAAGACTTCGGCATGGCAAGACCGCCATCGGGCGCGAGGCCTTCGAGCAGGATGTCGCAAAACGGCTTGGGCTGCGAGCCGCCGCGTGTGCTGATGTAACGCATCAATCCCGCCTCAGTTGAGTTCTTCGAGCCGGATCCGCGTCACCTTGCCCAGCACCACCGGCAGCGCTTCCATCTTCGCAATCGCCGCATCAACGCGCTTTTCCACCGCCTGATGCGTGAGCATGATGATATCGACCTGGTCTTCGCCCTCGGCCGGCTCTTTTTGCACCATCGCGTCAATCGAGATGCTGTGGTCAGCCAGCACGCGTGTGATGTCGGCCAGCACGCCGGGCTGATCCTTGACGCACAGGCGCAGGTAGTAACTGGTGGTGATGTCACCCATCGGAAAAATCGGCGTGCCGGCCAGCTGATCGGGCTGGAATGCTAGATGCGGCACGCGCTGCTCGGGGTCGGCTGTGTGCATGCGCGTGATGTCGACCAGATCGGCGATGACGGCCGATGCCGTCGGTTCGGAGCCTGCGCCTGCGCCGTAATAAAGCGTCGCGCCTACAGCATCGCCCTTGACCAGCACCGCGTTCATCACACCTTCGACATTGGCGATCAGGCGTTTGTGCGGAATCAGGGTCGGGTGTACGCGCAACTCGATGCCAGTCTTGCCATCGACCACAGTGCGGCGCGTGATGCCGAGCAGTTTGATGCGATAACCCAGCTCTTCGGCGTATTCAATGTCTTCTTTGGTGAGCTTGGTGATGCCCTCGACGTAGGCCGAACCAAACTGCATCGGCACACCGAATGCGATGGCGCTCATGATGGTGAGCTTGTGCCCGGCGTCGACGCCTTCGATATCGAAGGTGGGGTCAGCTTCGGCGTAGCCGAGTTTTTGCGCCTCGCGCAGCACGTCGGCAAACGGCAGGCCTTTGTCGCGCATTTCCGACAGGATGAAGTTGGAGGTGCCATTGATGATGCCGGCAATCCATTCGATACGATTCGCCGTCAAGCCTTCGCGCAGCGCCTTGATGATCGGAATGCCGCCGGCCACGGCGGCCTCGAAGCCAATCATCACGCCCTGCTTTTGCGCAGCGGCAAAAATTTCGTTGCCGTGGGTGGCGAGCAGCGATTTGTTGGCGGTGACCACGTGCTTGCCTGCGGCGATGGCCTTGAGCACCAGCGTCTTGGCGATGCCATAGCCGCCGATCAATTCGATGACGATATCGATTTCGGGGTTGTTGAGGATATCGTCGGCGTTTTTGGTAACGATGGCGCAGCCTTTGACGATGCGCTCGGCGCGCTCGGTGTCGAGGTCGGCAACCATCGAGATGACGATGTCGCGCCCGGCGCGGCGCACGATTTCTTCTCGGTTGCGCGCCAGCACATTGAAGGTGCCGCTGCCGACGGTGCCAATACCCAGCAAACCCACTTGAATCGGTTTCATATCACTCCGTTTGGTTCGAGTCGTGTTTCACCACGTTCCGCCACACTCAGGTTCAATCTCATCGCGCGCCCGCCTCTGCGCCCACCTCACTGCCCATGTCACGCACAGGGGCTCTGGTCAACGATCTTCAAAGCGCCTATCTTGAAAGCCGCGCTGGGAGCCGCTCTTAGCCTACCCCAGGTCACCCGCAGGCCACCTTCAAACTGCCCCAAGGCAACCCCGGGCCACCCTCAGACCGATCTCAGGCGGCCACCTTGGGCAGCAAGCCATCCTTGCGGAACATGTCCTTGATGCCGCGCAGCGCCTGACGGGTGCGCTGCTCGTTTTCGATCAGCGCGATGCGCACGTAATCGTCACCGTAGTCGCCAAAACCGACGCCGGGTGACACCGCGATCTTGGCATCGGCCAGCAATTTTTTGGCGAACTCGAGCGATTTCATCTCGGCATAGGCCGGGGGAATCTTGGCCCAGATGTACATCGAGGCTTTGGGCTTATCGACCATCCAGCCGAGCTCATGCAGACCCTTGACCATCACATCGCGCCGGCTTTGGTATTGCGCCACGATCTCGCTCACGCATTCCTGCGGGCCTTCGAGCGCAGCAATGCAGGCCACCTGCACCGGCGTGAAGCTGCCGTAGTCGTGATAGCTCTTGATACGCGCCAGCGCGTTCACCAGTTCCTTGTTGCCGACCATGAAGCCGATGCGCCAGCCGGCCATGTTGTAGCTCTTGGACATGGTGAAAAACTCGACCGCGATATCGGATGCGCCCGGCACTTCCATGATCGAGGGCGCGCGGTAGCCGTCAAAAGTGATGTCGGCATAGGCCAGGTCATGCACCACCAGGATGTCATGCTCTTTGGCCAGCGCCACCACGCGGGTGAAAAAGTCGAGATCGACGCACTGCGCCGTGGGGTTCGACGGGAACCCCAAAATCATCATCTTCGGTTTGGG